>JAKLLM010000347.1:3250-5722 GCA_023150125.1 Zoogloea sp. | reverse complement strand
CCGTGGATATGCCCGATGCCACAAATGACAAGGCCCCGCGGCGGGTTTTGCCAAATCCCGGCCACGGGGGTAGCCTCTGGCCCACCACAGTTTCCGCAGAGGTGTCTCCATGCCCGTACTCCTGCAAGTCGACTTTCCGTTCACCGGCCCCTGGGGCGAGGCGATGACCGAAGCCCTCCGGGGTCTCGCCGAATCCATCGCCGAGGAGCCCGGCCTGATCTGGAAGATCTGGACCGAGAACCCCGCCACCGCCGAAGCCGGCGGGATCTACCTGTTTGCCGACCGTCCCAGCGCCGAGGCCTACCTTGCGATGCACACCGCGCGCCTCACGGGCTTCGGCATCCCGCAGGTGAATGGCAAGATCTTCGACGTCAACTCCGCCCTCTCCGCCATCGACAAGGCCCCGCTCTGAACGCGGCGGGCCGCAGCGCCGGCCAGATAATCGTGGGCGCCGGCAGCCTCGGCCGCTATCATGCGCGGCCCTGCTCCAGCCATCCCCACCCATGATCACCCTCAAGAACGTCACCCTCCGCCGCGGTGCCAAAGTGCTGCTCGAGCGCAGCTCCGTCACCCTCAACCCCGGCGAGAAGGTCGGCCTGGTGGGGCGCAACGGCGCCGGCAAGTCGTCGCTGTTCGGGCTCTTCAACGGCAGCCTGCACGAAGACGGCGGCGACTACTCGATCCCGGGCCACTGGCGCATGGCCCAGGTCGCCCAGGACATGCCCGAGACCACCCAGAGCGCCACCGACTTCGTGATCGAGGGCGACACCGTGCTGCTGGCGGCGCAACAAGAGGTCGCCGCTGCCGAAGCCAGCGACGACGGCATGCGCATGGCCCACGCCTACATGGAGCTCCACGACGCCGGCGCACACGACGCCGAAGCCCGCGCCCAGGCCCTGGTGCTCGGCCTCGGCTTCAAGGTGTCGGAGCTGTCGCAGCCCGTGAACAGCTTCTCGGGCGGTTGGCGGATGCGCCTGCAGCTGGCCCGCGCGCTGATGTGCCCGTCCGACCTGCTGCTCCTCGACGAGCCCACCAACCACCTCGACCTCGACGCCCTCGTCTGGCTCGAAGCCTGGCTGAAGCGCTACACCGGCACCCTCATCGTGATCAGCCACGACCGGGAGTTCCTCGACGCCATCACCACCGTCACGCTGCACATCGACAACGCCCGGCTGGTGCGCTACGGCGGCAACTACAGCACCTTCGAGGACATGCGCGCCGAGCAGATGCTGCTCCAGCAGGCCGCCGTCGCCAGGCAGGCCGACAAGATCGCCCACCTCAAGAAGTTCATCGACCGCTTCAAGGCCAAGGCCAGCAAGGCCAAGCAGGCCCAGAGCCGGGTCAAGGCGCTGGAGCGCATGGAGAAGATCGCCCCGGTGCTGGCCGACGCCGAGTTCAACTTCGAGTTCCAGGAGCCCGCCAACCTGCCCAACCCCATGCTGGCGATGGTCGATGTTGCCGCCGGCTACCCGCCCGCTGCCGACGCCCCGGCCGGCACGCCGTCCACCGTCATCGTGCGCAACATCAACCGCTCGGTGCATGCCGGCCAGCGCCTCGGCATCCTCGGCGCCAACGGGCAGGGCAAGTCCACCCTGGTCAAGACCATCGCCCGCACGCTGGCGCCGCTGAGCGGCGAGATCACCGAAGGCAAGGGCCTCACCATCGGCTACTTCGCCCAGCAGGAGCTCGACGTGCTGCGCCCCGAAGACACGCCGATGGAGCACATGATCCGCCTCGCCAAGGACACCATCGCCGCCGGCAGGAGCGGCTGGGTGGCCGGCCGCGAGCAAGACCTGCGCGGCTTCCTGGGCACCTTCAACTTCAGCGGCGACATGGTCAAGCAGCCGGTGGGCACCATGAGCGGCGGCGAGAAGGCCCGCCTGGTGCTGTGCATGATCGTCTGGCAGCGCCCCAACCTGCTGCTCCTCGACGAGCCGACCAACCACCTGGATTTGTCCACCCGCGAAGCCCTCAGCGTCGCCCTCAACGAGTTCGAAGGCACCGTGATGCTGGTCAGCCACGACCGCGCCCTGCTCCGCGCCGTGTGCGACGAGTTCTGGCTGGTCACCCGCGGCGGCATCGAGCCCTTCGACGGCGACCTGGACGACTACCAGCGCTTCCTCCTGAACGAAGCCAAGCGGGCCCGCGACGCCGCCTGAGCCCGGGCGCGGCGCGTCGCACGGCCACCAAATTCACATGAATCAAGGCCTGCTGCGGCGTTTCGTCGCACACTCGCCAACATTCGGACCCTGCCCTGCCCCCATGCCAAGACGTCGCATCTGCCACCTCGCCGCC
Organism: Zoogloea sp.; assembly: GCA_023150125.1. GTDB lineage: Bacteria > Pseudomonadota > Gammaproteobacteria > Burkholderiales > Rhodocyclaceae > Zoogloea. The sequence goes on along the minus strand of JAKLLM010000347.1, from coordinate 3,427 downwards.
ACCGCCGCCTTCTGCGCGGCCGTGACCGGCCATGCCCACGGCGCCGAGTGGCAGGTGAAGCCGGGCGAATCTATCCAGGCCGCCATTGCCCACGCAGCCCCCGGCGACACCATCCGTGTCGCCCGAGGTCGCTATGCCGAGAACCTGCGCATCGACAAGCCCGTAAAAGTCATCGGC
>JAKLLM010000347.1:0-3183 GCA_023150125.1 Zoogloea sp. | reverse complement strand
ACTCCGGCGGCGACCTGGGCGCCCAGAACGCCGGGGTTTACATCCAGCCCGGCGCCCATAGGGCCCGCGTCGTCCGCTGCGACTTCAGCTACACCCTGTTCGGCCTGTGGATCGAGAAGGCCGACGACGTGCTGATCGAGAACAACCTCATCACCGGCAAGCGCGATTTCGACTCATCCCAGCGCGGCAACGGCATCCAGCTCTACAACACCACCGGCGCGCGGATCATCGGCAACAACATCAGCTTCGTGCGCGACGCGATCTACGTGGACGTCTCCCACAAGGCGATCTTCCGCGGCAACAAGATGCACCACAGCCGCTACGGCACCCACTACATGAACTCCTACCACAACCTGTGGGAGGACAACGACACCTTCCTCAACCGGGGCGGCCTGGCCCTGATGGAGGTGCGCGACCAGGTGGTTCGCAACAACCGCGCGTGGGGCAACTCCGACCACGGCATCATGCTGCGCACCATCCAGGACGCGGTGGTCGAGAACAACGTGGTGGCCGGCAACGCCCGCGGCTTCTTCATCTACGACGCCGAATACAACACCCTGCGCGGCAACCTGGTGGTGGATAACCAGGTCGGCGTGCACCTGTGGGCGGGTTCGACGCGCAACGTCGTCGAACGCAACGACTTCATCTCGAACCGGGAGCAGATCAAGTACGTGGCCTCCCGCGACGAGCCCTGGGGCGTCAAGGAAGGCAACCACTGGAGCAACTACGTGGGCTGGGACCGCAACGGCGACGGCCTGGGCGACGTGCCCTACGAAGCCAACGACATGGTCGACCGGCTCTCGTGGCGCCACCCGATGGTCAAGCTGCTGATCGCCAGCCCGGCCATCCAGACCCTGCGCCTCATCGCCCAGCAGTTCCCGCTGCTGCGCGCCCCCAGCATCGTGGACAAGAACCCACGCATGCGCCCCGACCATTCCGACTGGAGAAACTGGCTTGGCAAGCACTATCGTTGAAGCCCGCGGGGTGACCAAGGATTTCGGCACCGTTCAGGCGGTGAAAGGTGTCGACCTGTCCATCGCCCCGGGCGAACTCTACGGCCTGATCGGCCACAACGGCGCCGGCAAGAGCACGCTGTTCAAGATGATGCTCGGCCTGATCCCCATCAGCACCGGCGAGATCCGCATCGACGGCGAGCCCGTGAACGGCCCACGCTTCCGGGAAACCCGGCGCAAGATCGGCTATCTGCCCGAGAACGTGGTGCTCTACGACAACCTCACGGGCCTCGAGACGCTCTACTTCTTCGCCGACCTGAAGGCCGTGCCGCGCCGCGAATGCACCGGCCTGCTCGACAAGGTCGGCCTTGCCCACGCCGCCGGGCGCCGCGTCCGGGAGTACTCCAAAGGCATGCGCCAGCGCCTCGGCTTTGCCCAGGCCCTGCTCGGCACGCCGCGCCTGCTGTTCCTCGACGAGCCCACCACCGGCCTCGACCCCGGCGCCATCCGCGACTTCTACCGCATCCTGCGCGAACTCAAGGGCGAAGGCGTGACGATGGTGCTCACCTCCCACATCCTCGCCGAGATCCAGGAGCGGGTCGATCGCCTCGCCATCATGGAAGGCGGGCTGATCCGCGCCACCGGCACCGTACAAACCCTGCGCGAGGCCATGAACCTCCCGCTGACCCTAGAGATCGCCGGCGGCGCCGGCCTCGCCGAGCAGGTCGGCCGGGTGCTCGAAGGCATGGCCATCGAGAGCATCGAGGAAGCCGGCAGCGTGCTGCACATCCGCCTCCCCCGCGAGGCCAAGATGCCCGCCCTGGCCCGGCTCGCCACCCTCGGCGACACCATGCGCGACCTGCGCGTACGCGAACCGTCCCTCGAAGACGTGTTCTTCGGCTACCGCAATGGATGATCGGTAATGGGTCGTGGGGGATGAGCCTTCCGAAACCAGCGCCCACCCTCGACTTCCCGCCTTTCACTCCTTACTCTCCCCACAAAACATGCTCTCCATCGACTTCAGACAAATCGCCATCGTCGCCGGCAAGGAGTTCTGGGACCGCATCCGCAACCGCTGGGTGCTCGCCGTCGCGCTGGTGTTCACCGCCTTCGCGCTGGTGATCGCCTACTTCGGCGCGGCCCAGCAGGGCGCGGTGGGCTTCCGCAGCATCGAGGTCACCATCGCCTCGCTGGTCAGCCTGGTGATCTACCTCATCCCGCTGATCGCCCTGATCCTCGGCTTCGATGCCGTGGTCGGCGAGCGCGAGCGCGGCTCGCTGGACCTGCTCCTCACGCTGCCGATCACCCGCCGGGAGCTCATCCTCGGCAAATACACCGGCCTCGCCGCGGCGCTCACCTTCTCGACCATCGCCGGCTTCGGCGCCGTCGGCCTCATCCTGTCGCCGCAGCTCAACCTCACCGCGCTCTTCCACTACGCCGGCTTCATGTTCTCGGCAATCCTCCTCGGGCTCTCCTTCCTGAGCCTCGCGGTGATGCTGTCGGTGTTCGCCTCCGACCGCACCCGCGCCTCCGGCCTCGCCATCGGCACCTGGTTCTTCTTCGTGCTGGTCTTCGACCTCCTGATCCTGGGCATGCTGGTCGTCACCGCCGGCGACTACGGTGGCGCGGTGTTCCCCTACCTGCTGCTGCTCAACCCGGCCGACGTCTTCCGCGTGCTCAACGTCTTCACCCTCGACGAAGTGCGCACGCTCTACGGCCTCGCCACCGTCTTCCCCGAAGCCCTGAGCAACCCGGCCATCCTTGGCGGCGTCATGCTGGGCTGGATCGTCGGCCCGCTGGCCGTCGCCATCTGGAGATTCGAACGATGAAATTCCCGCTCCCCGCCCGCCACCTGGCGTGCCGCACCGCCGCCCTGCTCGTGGCCGCGAGCCTCCTCGCAGCCTGCGGCAAGACCGCCGACGCACCGGTGGCGCCCAAGGAGATCGCCCAGGACACCTACTGCGCCCTCGACGGCATGCTGCTGGCCGACTACCCCGGCCCCAAGGCGCAGATCCACTACGACGGCTCGCCAGCGCCGGACTTCTTCTGCGACACAATGGAGATGTTCTCGCTGCTCCTCAAGCCCGAGCAGGCCCGCAAGGTGGCCGCCGCCTACGTGCAGGCCATGGACCAGACCGACTGGAACCAGCCGAAGGGCGCCTGGGTCGATGCCAAGAAGGCCTTCTACGTCGTAGGCTCCAAAAAGCGCGGCGCCATGGGCCCGACCATT
>JAKLLM010000346.1 GCA_023150125.1 Zoogloea sp. | reverse complement strand
TGGCCGGCACCACCGAGCCTGAGCGTGCCACCGCCGTCGTCGTCACCCCGCCAGCCCGCGCCCGGCTCGTCGCCCCGGCCAAGCCCTGGTTCCGCGCCCGCGGTGAACGCCACACCTACCTGCCATGGTGGGGGATGCGCAAGGACGTGAAGTGGGAGCGCTACATGCAGGGGTATTCGGAGTGAGGCCGCCGTCGCCGCTGTGCGGCATGGCTGAAAGGAGGGGAGGATGAAAGGTGTGATCCGTCTGGGCGACCCGACCAGTCATGGCGGCAAGGTCGTCGGCGCGGCGGGGGCGGGCAAGGTCATGGGGCTGCCGGTCGCACGGCTGGGGGATGCCTGTGTCTGCCCGAAGAAAGGGCATTCGAATTGCGTGATCGCCGAGGGCGACCCGGCGGTGTTGCTCGATGGTGTCCCGGTGGCCTTCGAGGGGCATCGGACGAGTTGCGGGGCGACGCTGATCTCGACGGTGGGCGTTGCCGGCCGCTGTTGAGCCAATGAAAAGGGCAAGGCCGAAGCCTTGCCCTATGTGGTGTGATCGTCCGGGTGCTGCTCAGCCGAGTTGGCGGCGGGGTAGAGGCGCAGCCCCGTCCATTCGAGCCATTCGGCGATGCGGGCGCGGATCGGCGCGGCATGCTCGCCGATGCCGCCGGTGAACACCAGTGCCTCGAAGCCGCCGGCGGCCATCGTCAGCTGGCCGATCATGCAGGCGGCGCGGTAGCAGAAGAGCTCGACCGCCTCCTTGGCGGCGACCTCGTCGGAGTCGAGCAGCGCGCGCATGTCCTGGCTGATGCCGGAGACACCCAGCAGGCCCGATTGCTTGTAGACCAGGTTGCTCAGGGCCTTGGCGTCCATGCCCTTCTGTTCGATCAGGTGCAGCATCACGCCCGGATCAATGCTGCCGGTGCGGGTGCCCATCATGATGCCGTCGACGGCCGTGAAGCCCATGCTGGTGTCGCGGGAGAGGCCGTCCTGCAGCGCGCACATGCTGGCGCCGTTGCCCAGGTGGGCGACGACGATGGCGCCGCGGGCCTTCTCGTCGCCCAGCAGCGCCGGCAGCTGGCGCGCCACGAACTCATACGACAGGCCGTGGAAGCCGTAGCGCTTGATGCCCTCGTCGAAGAGCGCGCGGGGCAGCGGGAAGCGCGCCGCCACCGGGTGGCGGGTGCGGTGAAACGAGGTGTCGAAGCAGCCAACCTGCCGAACCTCGGGCATCAGCGTGAACAGCGACTTGATGGCCCGCAGGTTGTGCGGCTGGTGCAGCGGCGCCAGCGGGATCAGGGTCTCGAGGGTACTTACAGCGTCCGGGCTGAGCACCACCGGGCCGCTGTAGTGGTCGCCGCCGTGCACGATGCGGTGGCCGGCGGCGACGATCTCGACGCCCGGGCTGTGGCGGCGGATCCAGTCGAAGACGAACTCGAGTGCGTTGCGGTGCTGGCCGTTCTGGTCGGTGCCGTCGGGTACGGCCAGGTTTTCGGTGAAGCGCTCGCCGGTGTGGGTGTCCTTGGCGTGCATCAGCGGCTCGGCGCCGATGCCTTCGACCTGCCCGGAGAGCTGCGGCAGGTCGGCGAGCCGCGGCGTCATCGGGAAGAGGGCGAACTTGAGGCTGGACGAGCCGGCGTTGAGGATGAGGATTGCTTTCACAGGCGGACTCCCTGGCGACGTTTGTGGGCCATCAGCTGCGCAATGGCGCAGGAGGCGGTGCGGGTTTCGGCGGTATCGGCGCGGCTGGTGAGCACGATGGGCACGCGGGCGCCGAGCACCACGCCGGCCATCAGGGCGTCGGCCAGGTATTCGAGCTGCTTGGCCACCATGTTGCCGGACTCGAGGTCGGGCACGACGAGGATGTCGGCCTGGCCGGCCACCGCCGAGCGGATGCCCTTGGTCTTGGCGGCGACGAGGGACACGGCGTTGTCGAAGGCCAGCGGGCCGTCGAGCAGGCCGCCCTTGATCTGGCCGCGGTCGGCCATCTTGCACAGGGCGGCGGCATCCAGCGTGGAGCGGATCTTGACGTTGACCGTCTCGACCGCCGACAGGATCGCGACCTTGGGCTCGGGCACGCCCATCATGATCGCCAGCTCGATGGCGTTCTGGATGATGTGCACCTTGTCCTCGAGGCTGGGCTCGATGTTGATCGCCGCGTCGGTGATCAGCAGCGGGTGCGGGTAGGTCGGCACGTCGGCCATGAACACGTGGGACAGGCGGCGCGCGGTGCGCAGGCCGGTCTCGCGGGCCACCACCTCGCTCATCAGCTCGTCGGTGTGCAGCGAGCCCTTCATGAGCGCCTCGACCTCGCCGCAGCGGGCCAGCTTGACGGCGGTGGCCGCCGCCGCGTGGCTGTGGGGCACGTCGACGATGCGCACGCCGCGCAGGTCGAGCTGCTCGCGCTCGGCCACCTCGCGGATCTTCGCCTCGGGGCCGACCAGCACCGGGATCACCAGGCCGGCGTCGCGGGCCTGCAGCGGGCCGCGCAGGGATTCGGTGTCGCAGGGGTGGGCCACCGCGATGGGGATCGGCTCCATGCCGCGGGTCATCTCGAGCACGTGCAGGTAGCGCTGCTGGCGGTCGGAGATGGTGATGCCCGGCAGGGTGATGCGCGGGCGCTTGATCTTTTCGGTGGGTGCCATCACCTCGGCGGTGCCGTCGATGACCTTAAGGCCGTCCTGGTTGACGCACAGGCATTCGAGCAGCAGGTGGTGGTTGTGCTCGAAGCGGTGGGTGCAGGTGATGGTGACCGTGAGGGTGTCGCCGATGGTGATCGGGCGCCAGAACTTGAGGGTCTGGCCGACATAGACGGTGCCCGGGCCGGGAAATTCGGTGCCAAGGACCGACGAGATCAGCACGCTGCCCCACATCGAGTGGCCGACCACCTCGCGGAACTGGCTCGAACGGGCGAACTCCGGGTCGACGTGGGTGGGGTTCACGTCGCCCGACATCACTGCGAACAGGTGGATGTCTTCCGGGCGGAGGGTGCGGACCAGATGGGCGGTGTCGCCGATGGCGATCTCGTCGAATGTCCGGTTCTGGATGAAATCGTGAGCTTCAATGGTCATGGAGGCGTCCTGGATTCTGCAATGCAGCAATGGAATTCTACGGAAAACCGTGTGACGAACTTTAGTGTTAGATCAAAAACCCTGTTGCGTCGCATCATCAGACATGCAGGGCATGGCACCATTCCGAGAATTCTGCCGCGAAGCCCGTAAATTTACCCGTGCTATCATCCCCGGCAGTCAGATTTCAATTCAAACCGCATCAAGGGAAGTCCATGGAAGTCATCGTTCTCGCCGCCGGGCAAGGCAAGCGCATGCGTTCGGTGTTGCCGAAAGTCCTGCAGCCCTTGGCCGCCAAGCCCATGCTGGGCCATGTGCTGGATACCGCTCGTGCCCTCGAGGCACGCCGCATCGTCGTGGTGTACGGCCACGGTGGCGAGGTCGTGCGCGAAGCCCTCGATGCGCCCGACCTGGCCTGGGCCCGCCAGGACCCGCCCCAGGGCACCGGCCACGCCGTGCAGCAGGCCATGCCCCTCGTCGAGGACGGCGACACAGCTTTGATCCTTTATGGTGACGTGCCCCTCATCGGCGTGCCCACCCTGCAGCGCCTGATGGCCGCCGCCGGCGAGCGCCAGATGGCCCTGCTCACCGTGCACATGGCCGACCCCACCGGCTACGGCCGCATCCTGCGCGACGCCGCCGGCCAGGTCACCCGCATCGTCGAAGAAAAGGACGCCACCCCCGACGAGCGCCGCGTCACCGAGGTGAACACCGGCATCCTCGCCGCCCCGGTCGAGCGCCTGCGCC
>JAKLLM010000345.1:1996-5238 GCA_023150125.1 Zoogloea sp. | reverse complement strand
TGGCGGCGGGCTTCTTGCGGCGGCGGCGCTTCTTGGCGGTGCCGGCCTTGTCGGGCACCAGCATGGTCTCGCGGGCGTCCGGGTTGGCGTCGGCGAAGGCGTCCCACCAGTCGGGTAGCTCCATCGGGATCTCGCCCGACTGGGCGCGCAGGCGCAGGAAATCCCAGCCGGCGCGGTAGCGCGGCTGCTCGAGCAGGCGGTAGGGCGTCTTGCCGGCGCGCTTCTCGAAGCGCGGCTGGAGCGCCCAGATGTCCTTGATGTCGCCGGCGATGCGGCGGGTGATCGCGAGCTTGCCCGACTGCTTGTCGAGCACCGAATCCATCGCGTCGAAGAGCGCCGGCTGGGAATGCTCGCCCTGGGCCTTGCGGGCTTCCCAGTCGGCCAGCACCTCGTGCCACAGCAGCGTGGCGAACAGGAAGCCCGGCGACACCGGCTTGCCCTGGCGCACGCGCTCGTCGGTGTTCTCGAGGGACAGCCACACGAAGCGCTCGCCCAGCGGCTGCTCGAGGATCACGTCGAGGAGCGGCAGGAGGCCGTGGTGCAGGCCTTCCTCGCGCAGCTGGCGCAGACACTTGACCGCGTGGCCCGACATCAGCAGCTTGAGCATCTCGTCGAAGAGCCGTGCCGGCGGCACGTTTTCGAGGAGATCTGCCATCTCGCGGATCGGCGCGCGGGCGGCCGGGTCGATGGACAGGCCCAGCTTGGCGCCGAGGCGCGCCGCGCGCAGCATGCGCACCGGGTCTTCGCGGTAGCGCACGCGGGGGTCGCCGATCATGCGCAGGGTTTTTTGCTGCAGGTCGGCCACGCCGTGGTGGTAGTCGATGACGGTTTCGTTGGAGGGGTCGTAGTACAGCGCGTTGACGGTGAAGTCGCGGCGGGTGGCGTCCTCGGCCATCGAGCCGAACACGTTGTCGCGCAGCACGCGGCCGTGCTCGTCGGTCTCGGTGGATTCGGCGTCCTGCATGGCGCGGAAGGTGGAGACCTCGATGGTCTCGGGGCCGCTCATCACGTGCACGATCTTGAAGCGGCGGCCGATGATCCGCGAGCGGCGGAAGAGGGCGCGGACTTCTTCGGGGGTGGCGCTGGTGGCCACGTCGAAATCCTTGGGCACCTGGCCGACGATGATGTCGCGAACGGCGCCGCCGACCACGTAGGCCTTGTGCCCGGCTTCCTGCAGTACGGCGCACACCTTGTTGGCGGCGGGGGAGATCGACTCCCGGCGCACACCGTGGCGTTCCACGGGGATCACGGCGGGTTCGGGGACGGCGTTGGCGGGTGCGGCGCGGCGGAAGACCCGGCGCAGCAGTTTGCGGATCATCAGTGGGGCTTGGTCATTCGTTGTCAAGTCGCGCATGATAACCCATCGACAGGCCCGATTTGGCCTGCGAGCGGGGGTTTTGATGTGGCAAGCTCCGGTTTTGCTGTCGGGCTGGAACTTTTCTTACGGGTTTTTCGATGCTGCGCTTTTCTGCCAACCTGTCTTTCCTGTTTCTCGACCGGCCCTTCCTCGAGCGCTTCGAGGCGGCGGCGGCCTGTGGCTTCAAGGGGGTGGAGTTCCACTTCCCCTACGCCTTTCCGCCCGACGAGGTGCGCGACGCGGCGCGCCGGGCCGGGGTCGAGGTGGTGCTGTTCAATTTTCCGCCGGGCGACTGGGCGGCCGGCGAGCGGGGCATCGCCTGCCTGCCGGAGCGTGTCGGCGAGTTTCGGGATGGCGTCGCGCTGGCGGCGCGCTACGCCGAGGCGCTCGACTGCCCGCGGCTCAACGCCCTCGCCGGGCTGCGCCCTGCCGGCCACAGCGACGCCGCGGTGCTGACGACGCTGGTGGACAATCTCCGCCACGCGGCCGACGTGCTCGCCCCGGCGGGCCGGCAGGTGCTCACCGAGCCCCTCAACAGCCGCGACACGCCGGGCTTCTACCTCGACCGCACGGCGCCGGCGCTGGCGGTGATCGCCGCTGCGGGGCGGCCCAACCTCCGCCTGCAGTACGACATCTACCACGCCCAGGTGATGGAGGGCGACCTCGCGCGCACGCTCGAGCGCCATCTGCCCGCCATCGGCCACATCCAGCTTGCCGACAACCCGGGCCGCCATCAGCCGGGCACCGGAGAGATCAACTTTCCCTTCCTGTTCGAGCATCTCGAGGCCATCGGCTACGCCGGATGGCTCGGTGCCGAGTATGTTCCGGACGGGCCCAGCGAGGGCTCCTTCGGCTGGATCGAGTGAGGGATCGACGCTCACCATACAAAGAACACCAGCGTCCAGATCGCCGCCATCAAGGCCACTGGCCAGACCATGGCCAGGCCGGCCACCAACTTCCTGCTCCGGCTGCCGGCCGACTGCCGGAGCAGGCCGGCCACCAGCATCAGGCTGCCCAGGCAGCCGGCGCCGAGCAGCGCGATGCGCAAGCCCGGCAGCCAGCCCAGCCACAGGTGTTCGGCCTTGAGGTGGGTGACGGTGAGCATCGACAGGCCGAGGATCACGCTGGCGGCGGCGAGGGGCGTGAGGGCCAGGGTGAAGCGCTGCCAGCTCAGCTGCCGCTCCGCCGCCAGTCGGCTGGCGATGGCGGGCCCGGCCAGCAGCAGGCTGCCGAGCAGGAAGCCGCCGCCCAGCAGGTAGGCTAGGATCAGCGCGCCGTCGAGCCAGGTGAACAGGTCGCTGGCTTCGGGGTAGTGGGTGAGCAGCCACCAGGGCACGTCGTTGTCGAGGAGGGCGAAGTGCTCGTGCTCGACCAGCCATTCGGCCAGCGCCATCTTGATGCGCTGGAACCAGGGGCTCACCGTCCACTGAAACGCCGCGGTGGCCACGCCGAGCACGCCGTAGGCGAGGGTCAGGGCGTCCGGCGTGCGGGCCGGGGTGCCGGCATCGAGCACTTCGGCGGCGGGGGAGCGGATGCTCAGCGCCACCGCATCGCGCTGGCCGGCACACCGGCCGCAGGCATGGCATTCGGAGGCGCTGGTCATGCGTCGCACATCCACCAGGGGCGCGCAGTTCACCGGCTCGAAGCTGCCCGTGTGGCGGTCCCAGGCGGCCCGGTCCACCTTGTAGTGGAGCGGGGCGATCTTGGCGAGCACGGCAAACACGCCCGACGCCGGGCAAAGATAGCGGCACCAGATGCGTTTCTCGCGTCCATACAAGAGCCCGATGCCGACCGCCGCGACGGTGGAGCCGCCGAGCACCAGAAGGGCCGCCTGGGGGTATTCATAGACGCTCACCAGCTGGCCATACACCGTGGTGCAGATGAA
>JAKLLM010000345.1:0-1971 GCA_023150125.1 Zoogloea sp. | reverse complement strand
CAGGGGCTTGCCGCGCCCGTAGCGGCTGACGCGCTCTGAGACGAAGCCTTCCGGGCAGAAGACCCCGCACCACACCCGGCCGAGCGTCACAGTGGCGATCATCACCCCCGGCCACCATACGCCCCAGAAGCAGAACTGGGCGAACAGGCGCAGGTTGTCCCAGATGTGGGCGCTTTCGGGCGGTAGGGGCAGAAAGGCGGGGATGACCACCAGCCCGGCATACACCGCCACGACCAGCCACTGGATGGCGATGATCGGCCCCCGGTGGCGCCGCAGGAGCAGGCCGAGGCGGGCAACGCGGTCTTGCCCGGGGCGCTGCCGGTGGAAGTGCAGGGTTTGCTCAGCCACGGTTCAGCCTTTGTCGGACGAGGATCACGGCGCCCCAGTAGGCGGCCCAGGCCAGCAGGGTGGCGAGGGCGGGGCGGGCGCGATAGCCGGCGAAATCGGCTACGAGCTTGCCGCCGGTGCGCGTGTCGTCGAGGAGCCAGGCGCTGTCCCACACCGGGTCGAGCAGTGGCGGCAGCCAGCCGGCGCCGATGAGCCGATCCACCGCCGCCACCAGCAGCGCAGAGGCCAGCACCAGCAGCATCATGGATGACAGGCGCAGCAGCACGCCGACGTCGAGGCGGGCCAGGCTCCGCGCCGCCAGCCCGGCCGTGGCGGCAGCGGCGGCAAGCCCGGCAATACTGCCGACGGCCAGCGCCTGCAGCTCGCCGCCCTGGGCCAGACCGTAGAGGAAGATCACCGTCTCGGCTCCTTCCCGGGCGACCGCCAGCGCGGCGACGATGGCGATTCCCAAGTGGCCGGATCGTTCGGCCGCCGCGCGCAGGTCGGCGTGCAGCCGGGCCTTCATGTGGCGGCCGTGTCTCTGCATCCACAGCACCATCTGGGTGATCAGGCCGGCGGCGACGAACAGCGTGGCGGTCTGGAAGATCTCCAGCGCCTCGCCGGTGAGCCCGTCCTGCACGGACAGCAGCGCCCAGCCGAGCAGGCCCGCCAGCCCGACACCGCCGGCGAGGCCGAGCGCCAGCGCGCGCCGCCCCTTGCCGCTGGTGTCGTTCACCTGCAGCCAGGCGTAGAGGATGCCGGCGATGAGGAAAGCCTCCAGGCTCTCACGCCAGACGACGAGAAATGCATTGCCCACGGTTTCGGTGTCCCTGAGTGGCGTTGGCGCGGAGACCTACCTTGCGACGATCCGGCCCTGGCCGGTTTCCGGGTGAAAGTCGTCGAAGAACTTGTATGTGCCGGGCTTCATCGGAAAGAACACGAGATTGCGGGTCACGCCCGGCGCGAGCACCAGCTCCTTCTTGAGCTCCAGGCTCTCGAACTCGGTGGCGCCGGGCCCCGCGTTCGTCACCTCCAGCCGAAAGCGCGTAGCGGCGGGGACTTCCAGCGTTTCGGGGTGGAAGCGGCCGCCCTTCATCAACAGCTTGAAGGTCGGCATGTCGTCGGCGAGGGCCGCCGTCGGGGCGCTGGCGAGGGCCAGCAGCCAGAGTGCGAACAGGTTTTTCATGGCTATCTTCAGTAGGCGATGTTGGCGCGGAGGGCGAAGACCTTGGCGGACTTGGCGTCCGCGTTGCCCCCGCCGTTGCTGACGTACTGGAAGTCCGGGGACAGCTCGAACTGGGGCGAGAGGCGATAGCGGTAGTAGATTTCCAGCAGCTTTTCGGCGCCCTGGGGGACGAAGCTGTAGGCCGCCCGGGTCATGCCGTCGTCGAGCCAGGCGGTGGCCGTGCCCCGGCGATAGGCCTTGCCGGACTGCAGCCAGGCCGCGGCGATCCCGAGGGCGTCGCCGCCGCGTTCCCAGTAGCTGCCGGACAGCTCGGCACCCAGCGTGGCGGCCTGGTTGAAGGGGAGTTCGCCGCTGATCATCCGGCCGTAACGGGCAAACAGCCGCACGCCGTCGCCGATGCGCTGGTCGGCCGACATGCCGAAGCCCCGGTGGCGGGTGACGGTGCCGTCGAAATCGAT
>JAKLLM010000344.1 GCA_023150125.1 Zoogloea sp. | reverse complement strand
TCTACGAGCCCGAGGGGGCGCGCAAGGATTACTGGCGGCTGGCGCGGGCTTTCCATGCGGCGGGTTTCCGGGCCGGTGACCTGGTGCACAACACCTTTTCGTACCACTTCACGCCGGCCGGCTCGATGATGGAGACGGCCGCCCAGGCGCTGGGCTGCACGGTGTTCCCGGCCGGGGTCGGGCAGACCGAGATGCAGCTGGCGGCGATGCTCGACCTGCGCCCCGACGCCTACGCCGGCACGCCGTCCTTCCTGCGCATCCTGCTCGACAAGGCGGCCGAGACAGGGGTGCGCCTCGACAGCCTCAAGAAGGCCTTCGTCTCCGGCGAAGCCTTTCCGCCCAGCCAGCGGCAGGCCCTCGCGGCGGCCGGCATCCAGGCCTACCAGGCCTACGCCACTGCCGACATCGGCCTGATCGCCTTCGAGACGCCGGCCCTGGAGGGCATGGTGCTCGACGAGGACGTGCTCCTCGAGATCGTCCGCCCGGGCACCGGCGACCCGGTGGCCCCCGGCGAGGTGGGCGAGGTGGTGGTGACCAGCTTCAACCCCGACTATCCGCTGATCCGCTTCGGCACCGGCGACCTGTCGGCGGTGCTGCCCGGCGTGTCGCCCTGCGGGCGCACCAACACGCGCATCCGCGGCTGGCTCGGGCGGGCCGACCAGACCACCAAGGTGCGCGGCATGTTCGTGCACCCGGGGCAGGTGGCGGCGGTGCTCAAGCGCCACCCGGAGCTCGGCCGCGGCCGCCTGGTGGTGGACAACCCCGACCACAACGACCGCATGACCCTGCACTGCGAGGCAGCCAGCCCGGCCGAGGGCCTCGCCGAGGCGGTGGCGGACTCGATCCGCGAGCTCACCAAGCTGCGCGGCGAGGTGAGCTTCTGCGCCCCGGGCAGCCTGGCCAACGACGGCAAGGTGATCGACGACATCCGGCGCTACGAGTAACCACCAGTCGCCCCGCACAGCACCCGGCGGGCACCGAAAAATATTTTCGGTCGGGTGCATCCAGTCGCGGGGCTGGCGGGTAGTGGACATGACGGCGCATCAAACGCCGGTCTGCACCCCCAACCCCGACTGGAGAAGATCATGAAAACCACCCCTGCATCCCTCGCCGCCCGCCTGTCCCTCATCGCCGCCGCCGGCCTGCTCGGCGCCTGCACCTCGATGGGCCCCGCGCCGATGGCCTTCAGCCAGAGCAGCCTGCCCGACCCCATCAAGGTGCCGCCCGGCAACCGCCTGGCCTGGGAGACCACCGGCACTGGCGAGATCACCTACGAATGCCGCGACAAGGCCGGCGCACCGGGGCAGACCGAGTGGGTCTTCGTCGGCCCGAAGGCGGTGCTCACTGATCGCGCCGGCAAGGCGGTCGGCAGCTACTACGGCCCGCCGGCCACCTGGGAGGCGCTGGATGGCTCCAAGCTCACCGCCACCCAGCTGGCTGTTGCACCATCCGGCGCCGGCAATCTGCCCTACCAGCTGGTCAAGGCCAACCCGGCCAGCGGCAGCGGGGCGCTGGTGGGTGTGACCTACATCCAGCGCGTCGCGCTGAAGGGCGGCGTGGCGCCGGCCACCGAGTGCAACGCCGGCAAGCGCGGCCAGCGCGAGACGGTGGCCTACCAGGCCGACTATCTGTTCTGGAAAGCGCTCTGAGCCTGCCGCGGCGCTCGGGTAAGATCGCGCTCACGGCCGCGGCGAACCGCCTGGGGCCGTGAGCCGAGACCCGCCCATCGTGACTGCCCTGCCCGAGTTCGACTACGAAGCCACCCTGGCCGCCTGCGCCGCCGGCGAGCGGGCGGCCCTGCAGCGCCTGTACGCCCAGGAGGGCGGGCGCCTGCTCGGCGTGGTGCAGCGCATCGTGCGCGATACCGCCCTCGCCGAAGACATCGTCCACGATGCCTGCGTGAACATCTGGACCCGCGCCGCCAGCTTCGACCCGGCGCGGGGCTCGGCCCGCGGCTGGATCTACAGCGTGGCCCGCCACCTCGCCCTCAACGCGGTGCGCGACCTCGCTCGGGAGGTCGAGGTGGATGACGACACCGCCGCGGCCCTCGACGCCCGGGCTTCGCTGGAGGCCTGGCACGACATGGCCGACGCCTTCGTCTGGCAGGACAGCCTGGGGCGCATCGGCCCCTGTCTCGAACAACTCGAGCCGGTGCGGCGCAACTGCGTTCTCCACGCCTACGTGGACGGCCTGTCCCACGGCGAGATCGCCCGGCGGCTGGAAGCTCCGCTGGGCACCGTCAAGGCCTGGATCAAGCGCAGCCTGGCCGCCCTGCGGGAGTGCATGGGATGAGCACGACGAAAACCGGCAGCATCCCCCCCGAGCTTCACGAACTGGCCGGCGAGTACGTGCTGGGCACCTTGCCTGCCGCCCGCCGCCGGGAAGTCCAGGCGCGGCTCGTCGATGATCTGCAGCTGCAGGCCGCCGTCCACGCCTGGGAAGACCGGCTCCTGCCGCTCACCGGCCTGGTCGAGCCGGTGGCACCGTCGCCGCGGCTGTGGGCGCGCATCGAGCGCAGCGTCGACGCGCTGGCCCCACCGGCGCCGCGGCCGGCCCCGCACCGGGCCTGGTGGCGCTGGGACAGCCTGGCCCTGTGGCGCGGGCTCACCGCCGGCGGCTTTGCGATCGCCGCGCTGCTGGCGGCGGTGCTGGTCGGCCGCCTGGCCGAGCCGCCGGCCGAGGCGCGCTTCATGGTGGTGCTGGTGGCCCCCGACGACAAGGCACCGGGCTGGGTGGTGCAGGCCAGCGCATCCGGCGCCCGTCAGGTGGAGCTGATCCCTCTCGGGGTCGTCGAGGTGCCCCGCGACAAGGCGCTGCAGTTCTGGACCAAGGCCGAGGGCTGGAGCGCGCCGGTGTCGCTGGGCCTCGTCACGCCGGGCCAGACCCTGCGGGTGCCGGTGGGCCAGCTGCCGGCGGTGCAGCCCGACCAGCTCTTCGAGCTGACCCTCGAGCCGCGCAGCGGCTCACCCACCGGCCGGCCCACCGGGCCCGTCCGCTACATCGGCCGCGCGGTGAAGGTGATGTAGCCGGCGCCCCTGTGGAGAGCCCTGATCGAAGTGCGGCCGGGCTTCTGGCAGACTCGCCTTCCATTTCCTGACGTGCTGCCGCCATGCAGAGTTTCCTGCTTCTCCTGCCGGATTTCGCGCTGATCGCCCTCGGCGTGCTGCTGCGCCGCTTCTTCGGGCTGGGGGACGGCTTCTGGCCGGGGGTCGAGCGGCTGGTATATTTCGTGTTCTTCCCGGC
>JAKLLM010000343.1 GCA_023150125.1 Zoogloea sp. | reverse complement strand
TCAAGAATGACGGCCGGCCCTACATGGACCTCTGGTTCGGCTACCTCAATCAGCCCACCGTGGGCCAGGCCATCCTCGGCAAGGACGGCTACGACGGCCTGATGGGCCGCCTCAAGGAAGGCGAGCACGCGATCTTCATCATCAAGACCGCGGGCATGGATTCGTTCAAGGGCTCCGGCTTCGTGCGTGGCGGCATCTACGACCGGGTGCAGGTGCGCCAGGGCGGCGACTCCTTCACCTTCCGCGACCTCGACTACCTCAACCTGTGGGGCGTCGCCGCGGCAGGCGCGCCGGCTTTCGACGAATCAGCGATCTTCATCATCCGCGGCAAGAGCTTCTCGGCGGCCTTCCCGTGGAAGCTGGTCTTCCTGGGCAACAAGATCGACAAGGAAACCGCCGCCAAGACCTTCGCCAACTTCGACCGGGAATACTGGCTCGCCGACGCCTACCTCGAAGGCGGCCGCCCGAAGATCGTCAAGCCCGACCCGACCTGGCTCAAGGTGTGGAAGGACAAGGCTGTCGACATCGGCATCTTCGTCACGCTGCTGCTCGTCATCTCGGCCGCCTACGCCAGCCGCGACAAGCTGGTGCGTCGCGCCGACCGCCGCAACAAGTGGCCGGTGAACGCCTTCAAGTACACCGGCTGGGTGGTGAGCATCGGCTTCGTCGGCTTCTACGCGATGGCCCAGCCGTCGATCACCCAGGTGCTCACCTGGTTCCACAGCCTGCTGTTCCAGTGGAAGTGGGAGCTCTTCCTGTCGGATCCGCTGATCTTCATCTTCTGGATCTTCATCATCGTCACGGTGTTCATCTGGGGTCGCGGTTTCTTCTGCGGCTGGATGTGCCCCTTCGGCTCGCTCTCGGAGCTGCTCTACAAGCTCGGCAGCGCGGTCGGACTCAAGCGCTTCCAGACCCACGTACCCCAGGCCATCCACGACAAGCTCAAGTGGCTCAAGTACGCCATCTTCTTCGGGCTGCTGGCGGTGTCCTTCTTCAGCATGGGCCTGGCCGAGAAGCTCGCCGAGGTCGAACCCTTCAAGACCACCTTCCTGGTCGGCATCCTCAACCGCAGCTGGCCCTACAGCCTCTTTGCGGCGGGCCTCCTGGGCATCTCGATCTTCGTCGAGCGGCCGTTCTGCAAGTATCTGTGCCCGCTTGGCGCCGCGCTGGCGATGCCCACCACCTTCCGGTGGTTCGGCCTCAAGCGGAAGGACGAATGCACCAGCTGCAAGGCCTGCGCCAAGGGCTGCGGCTCGCTGGCCATCGACGCCAAGGGCAACATCGACCAGCGCGAGTGCATGCTGTGCCTCGACTGCATGGTGCTCTACTACGACGATCACGCCTGCCCGCCGCTGGCCCAGGAACGCAAGCGCCGCGAAAAGGCCGGGCAGCCCCTCACCGCCATCAACGGCAAGGGCTATTTCATCCCCATCAAGCCCGTCCCGATGGACAAGAAACCGCAAGGAGCCCAGGCATGACCATCGCCGACCGCAACGAACTGCGCCAGCCCGCCTGCGGCGAAGCCAGCGGCCCCGCGTGGCTGCTGGCCGAACTGCGCGACCACCTGTGGCCC
Source organism: Zoogloea sp. (assembly GCA_023150125.1). Taxonomy (GTDB): domain Bacteria; phylum Pseudomonadota; class Gammaproteobacteria; order Burkholderiales; family Rhodocyclaceae; genus Zoogloea. The sequence goes on along the minus strand of JAKLLM010000343.1, from coordinate 1,693 downwards.
TGGGCCGGCAAGGGCCAGCCTGCGAGAAAGGCCGTCCAGGGCGCCGGCTTTGCGATCGCCATCGCAGCCACCGTGGCGTGGGTGATGGCCGCCCTCGGCCATCTGTCGGCCGGGGCGATCATCGGCTGGTGGTTTGGGTGGAGCGTGTTCGAGGTGTTCGTCCGGATGGACGCCAAGCCCTACGTGAAGGAAGGCCCCTGGTGGGGCCGCCTCTACCGCCGGGCCACGCTGATGGACATGCTGTGCTACGTGAGCTTCAAGAACCTGCTGATCGGCGCGGCGCTGTTCATCGGCCTGAAGGCCGCGGGCATCCTGCAGGTCTGACGCCCCACGTGGGGCCGGCGTGTCAGCGCCTTTCGGCGGGCAGCACGCTGGCCTTCTCGAGCCGGTCTTCCAGCTCGCCGATATGGGCGGCGAGGCCATTGCCCGACTGCTCGATCAGCACCCGCAGGTCCCGCTCGAGCCGCTCCATGCGCTCGAGCACGGCGGCCTGGGAAGCTCCGGAATCCCCCTTCTGCGCGCCCCGCCCGGCAAACTCGGCCTCCAGGTAACTGCGCAGCTCGGTGAAGCGCGACGCCTCGGCCTGGTCGGCGAGATCACGGCTGGCGCGGATCTCCTTGGCCTGGCGGCGAGTTTCCAGCAGTACGGATGTCTGCAGGAAGAGCACAAAAACCAGGAATAGCGCGGTGATGGCCAGCAGCAGCCCCAGCATCACCAGGCCGAGGGGCATCTTGACCATTCCGACGCCCAGGCTCAGGTCGACGGGCGTGACGATCGCCCCCCAGTTCAGCATCACGAAGGCCGCCGTCCCTGCAAGGACCAGCAGCAACAGCACGATTGCGACTCTCATCTACACCTCCTCCCGAAACGGCTTCATCACGGCACGCCAGCACACCGCCGCCCTGCGCTAGAGTGCTGCCATGCGCCCCACCCACCCCATCACCGAAGACGAAGTGGAGTTCACCGCCATCCGCGCCCAGGGCGCCGGCGGTCAGAACATCAACAAGGTTTCCTGCGCCGTCCACCTGCGCTTCGACATCAAGGCCTCGGCCCTGCCGGAAGCAGTGCGTGAGCGGCTGCTCGCACTGGGTGACCAGCGTATCAGCAAAAATGGCGTGATCATCATCAAGGCACAGGAATACCGCAGCCTCGAGAAAAATCGCGCCGAGGCCCTGCGCCGCCTCCAGGCGCTGGTGGATGCGGCGTCACACGTACAAAAGGCACGCCGCCCCACGCGGCCCAGCCGCGGTGCCGTCACCCGCCGCCTCGACGGCAAGGCCCGGCGTAGCGCCATCAAGGCCGGGCGCGGGCGGGTCGAATGAGCGGCAGCCCCTTGGCGCCGATCGGCGCAGGCCCACTCATTTGCGCTCTTCGTCGTACTTCGACAGGCTGACCCCCGCCCCTGCCAGACATTCCCGCAAGTGCTTGATCTCCTGCTTGGCAAACTCGTTGCCGTGGTGGGGGTGATGCACGAAGAACTCGTGGCGATTGAGCAGGATGCGGAACCGGGCGCCGTGCCCGGGCTCGACCGTCGCCCCCAGGTGGGTGAGCAGAGATTCGACCTCGCGCCACTGGATGTTGCTGCTTACCGGGTCGCGGAAGATCGCTTCGAGAACATGCCGGTGCTTGTTGCTCATGACGTTTGCTCCCTTTGATCATCCCCGCCATTCTTGCACTACCGGCGCCCCGTGGA
>JAKLLM010000342.1 GCA_023150125.1 Zoogloea sp. | reverse complement strand
GGCCAGCTGGACGCCGCGGCAGCCCTTGGCTTCACGCCCTGGCAGGCCCAGCGGCACGTTGTGCTGCCCCAGGTGCTCGGCGCGGTCGCGCCGTCGCTCGCCAACAGCGCGATCGCGTTGTTCAAGGACACCTCCCTGGTCACCATCGTGAGCCTCTACGAGCTCACCGGCTCGCTCGGCCTCGCCCTGGCTGGCGACGCCCAGTGGCGTCCGTTCTACCTGGAGGCGTGGATCTTCCTGGCGGCAATCTACTGGGCGGGGTGCACGCTGCTGGCAAGGCTGAGCCGGCAGCTTGAGCAAGGCCGGCCACGACTGCGGAGCGACCGATCCGGCGGCTGACGGGCCACCACAAGGCGCTGCACGCGCCTCAGGCCTGCTCAGCTGTCCTCGGGCTCGTCGCGGAAGTTCTGGGCGATTTCGGCAAACTTACCCGCCATCGCTTCGAGGGCGTCGACGATGTCCGGGTCGAAATGGCGCCCACGCTCGGCGAGCATCATCCGGATCGCCTCTTCGTGGGGGATGGGCTGCTTGTAGACCCGGCGGGAGATGAGCGCATCGTAGACGTCGGCGATCGCCATGAGGCGCGCCGAGACCGGGATGGCATCGCCGGCGAGGCCCTGGGGGTAGCCGCTGCCGTCCCAGCGCTCGTGGTGGCCATAGGCGATCTCGGCCGCGTACTGCAGGAAGGACGCGTCGGTGACGCCGCCCAGCGCGCTCTCCGCCAGCAGGATGGCCTTGCGCCCGTATTCGCAGTGCTGCTTCATCACCTCCCACTCGTCGGGCGTGAGCTTGCCAGGCTTGAGGAGGATCGCATCGGGGGTGGCCACCTTGCCCACGTCGTGGAGCGGCGCCGACTTGAAGAGAAGCTGGATGACCTCTTCGTCGAGCTCGTCGCGGAAGCGGGGGTGATCCTGCAAGGCCTCGGCGAGGATGCGCACGTAGTGCTGGGTGCGCCGGATGTGGTTGCCGGTCTCGTTGTCGCGGGCCTCGGCGAGGGCGCAGAAGGCGGTGATGGTGGCGGCCTGGGCGGCGATCACTTCCTGCTTGCTGCTGACCAGTCGGCGGGCCTGCTCGCTGATCTCGGCGGTGCGCTCGGCCACCAGCAGCTCGAGGTCGGCATTGCGCCGCTCGAGTGCCCGGGTGGCCCGCGACAGGGCCAGGTGGGTGCGCACCCGCGCCCGCACGACGGGCGGCGAGATCGGCTTGTGGATGAAGTCTTCGGCCCCCAGCTCGAGCCCCCGCTCCTCGTCCTCGGGGCGGTCGAGGCCGGTGAGGAACAGGACCGGGATGGTGCGCGTGGATTCGGACGACTTGAGGCGACGGCACACCTCGTAGCCATCAATCTCGGGCATCATCACGTCCAGGAGGATGAGGTCGGCGCGCCCGCCCCCGTTGAGGTAACGCAGCGCCTCTCGGCCATTCACGGCCGGGTGGACCTCGTAGACATCCGACAAGGCATCTTCGAGTATCAGCAGATTGTCGGCTTGGTCGTCGACGACCAGTACGTGGGCGCGCTGCTTCATTTCCTGCTCTCCTACCCCTTCATTGACTTCATTTCATGTCGACGCTCGGCATTCTCCTGCGGAACCACCCTTGGCGCACGTGCACGATGCCGCGCAAGACGCTGCAGACCCGGGCGGGAGGTAAGCCATGACCCTGCTGTACAGCTTTCCGCCTGTTGCTGCGGCCGATGCCCACACGCTCATCCTGGGCAGCATGCCCGGCCGGGCCTCGCTCGCAGCCGGCGAATATTACGCCCACCCACGCAACCTGTTCTGGCCGATACTCGGCGAACTCGTCGGCGCCCACCCGGCGCTGCCCTACGCCGAGCGCCTTCAGAAGCTGACCGGTGCCGGCCTGGCGCTATGGGATGTGCTCCAGAGCTGCGAACGGGAAGGCAGCCTGGACGGCGACATCGATCCGGCGACCATCGTACCCAACGATTTTGCCAGCTTCCTGAACGAACATCCCCACATCGTCCAGGTTTTCTTCAACGGCACGATGGCGGAAACCAGCTTCCGGCGCCATGTGCTGCGGACGCTGCCGCCACGCCCGCTGCACTTCACCCGCCTGCCCTCGACCAGCCCGGCCAATGCGGCCTACAGCTTCGCCCGCCGCCTCGAGGCCTGGCGGGCACTGACGCCGACCGGCTGAGCGCAGCCCCGGCCGGCCACCACGAACTCAGCGCTCCAGCACATAGGTGCCCGGCGCGTCGGCCAGCGCGGGAAACGCCTCGGTCGCCACCGGTGGCGCATCGACGAGCTCGCCGCACTGGGGCTTGAGCCATTCCATCCAGTCGGGCCACCAGCTTCCTGCATGCTCGACTGCGCCCGCCTGCCAGCCCTCCGCGGTATCGGTGCGGCGCACCTGGCCGACCCAGAAGCGGCGCTTCGGGGGATCGACGGGCGGATTGACGATGCCCAGGATGTGCCCCGAGCTCGACAGCACGAAACGCTTCGGGCCACTCAGGTGGTTGAGGGTCTTGAAGGTCTGGCGCCACGGCGCGATGTGGTCGTCCTCGGCGCCGACCGCATACACCGGCTGCTTGATCCGGCCCAGGTCGATCGGCTCGCCCGCCACCGTGAGCGCATCCTTGTCGATCAGGCGGTTGTGCAGATAGAGCTCGCGCAGGTACCAGGCATGCATCGCGAAAGGCATCCGCGTCGCGTCCATGTTCCAGTAAAGCACATCGAAGGGCGGCGGCGTCTCGCCATACAGCCAGCCATGCACGACGTAGTGCCAGATCAGGCTGTTGGAGCGGAGCAGCCGGAAGGCCGAGGCCATCTCGGCGCCGTCCAGGTAGCCCTTCTTCTCCATGTTCTGGGTGATGTAGCGGATGCTGCCCTCGTCCACGAACACTTCGATGTCGCCCGGCTTGTGGAAATCGACGAGGGTCGTGAACAAGGTGCAGTGGGCAACCGGCACGTCTTCTTCGGCGTAATGCCGGTTGGCCCAGGCCATGTAGGTCGTGAGCGCCGTCCCGCCGATGCAGTAGCCGATCGCATGCACCTTCGGCGCGCCGCTGACCGCCCGGGCGGTGTCGACCAGGCTCTGGATGCCCTCGCTCAGGTAGTCGTCGAAGCGCACGTCGCGCATCTCCTCGCCCGGGTTCTTCCAGCTGGTGATGAACACGTCCAGCCCCTGGTCAAGCAGGTAGCGGACCAGGCTCTTCTTGGGGTTGAGGTCGAGGATGTAGAACTTGTTGATCCAGGGCGTGACGATCACCACCGGTGTCTGATGCACCCGGGGCTGGCTCGGCGTGTAGTGGATGACCTCCAGGA
>JAKLLM010000341.1 GCA_023150125.1 Zoogloea sp. | reverse complement strand
ATCGAATTCGCCGCCCTCGGCCCCGCGCCGATGGGGGCGATGATCCTCGCCGACCTGGGCGCCGAGGTGGTGCGCATCGAGCGCAAGCTGGCGCCGGGCGCCAAGCCGGCATCCGAGCTTTTCGATCCGACGATCGACATCCTCAACCGCAACCGTCGGGTCGTCACCCTCGACCTCAAGAAGCCCGAAGGCCTCGCCGCCGCCCGCCAGCTCATCGCCGCGGCCGACGGCCTGATCGAAGGCTACCGCCCCGGCGTGATGGAGCGCCTCGGCCTGGGGCCCGACGACTGCCTGGCCGCCAACCCGCGCCTCGTTTATGGCCGCATGACCGGCTGGGGCCAGAGCGGCCCGCTCGCCTCCACCGCCGGCCACGACATCAACTACCTGTCGCTGTCGGGCGCCCTGCACGCCATCGGCGAGCCCGGCGGCAAGCCGGTGGTGCCCCTCAACCTGGTCGCCGACTGCGGCGGCGGCGCCATGCTGCTGGTGGTCGGCGTGCTCGCCGCGCTGCTCGAAGCGCGCGGCTCCGGCCGCGGCCAGGTGGTGGACGCCGCCATGACCGACGGCTCGGCGCTGCTGATGACCATGATGTACACCCTCAAGGCCATGGGCCAGTGGAGCCCGCAGCGCGGCAGCAACCTGCTCGACGGCGGCGCCCACTTCTACGACACCTACCGCTGTGCCGACGGCAAGTACGTTTCCATCGGCCCCATCGAGCCCCAGTTCTACGCCCTCTTCCTGCAGAAGGCCGGCATCACCGACCCCGACTTCGCCCACCAGTGGGACCGCGCCCGCTGGCCCGAGCTCAAGGCCCGCGTCGCCGCCCACCTCGCCACCCGCCCGCGGGACGAATGGTGCGAACTCTTTGCGGGTAGCGACGCCTGCGTGGCGCCCGTTCTGGACATGGACGAAGCGCCCAAACACCCGCACAATCAGGCCCGCGGTACCTTCATCGAGGTCGGCGGCGTCATCCAGCCCGCCCCCGCGCCGCGATTCAGCCGCAGCACCCCGGCCCATCCGGCCCCTCCTGTCCCGGGAGTGACCGACACCGGCGTCCTGGCCGACTGGGGCTTCAGCCCCGCCGCCATCGACGCCCTCAAGGCGGCCGGCGCCATCTAAACAAGAACGGAGGACACATGGATTACCAGAACATCATCGTCGAAACCCGCGGCAAGGTCGGCCTCATCACCCTCAACCGCCCCAAGGCCCTCAACGCCCTCAACGACGCCCTCGTCGATGAACTCGGCATCGCCCTGGGCGCCTTCGAAGCCGACGAGAACATCGGCTGCGTCGTCATCACCGGCTCCGAGAAGGCCTTCGCCGCCGGCGCCGACATCGGCATGATGGCCAAGTTCAGCTACATGGACGCCTACAAGGGCGACTACATCACCCGCAACTGGGAGCGCATCAAGACCTGCCGCAAGCCCATCATCGCCGCGGTGGCCGGCTTCGCCCTGGGCGGCGGCTGCGAGATGGCGATGAGCTGCGACATGATCTTCGCCGCCGACACCGCCAAGTTCGGCCAGCCCGAGATCAAGCTCGGCACCCTGCCCGGCGCCGGCGGCACCCAGCGCCTGCCCCGCGCCGTGAGCAAGGCCAAGGCCATGGACCTGTGCCTCACCGGCCGCATGATGGACGCCGCCGAAGCCGAACGCGCCGGCCTGGTGGCCCGCGTGGTGCCCGCCGACAAGCTCCTCGACGAAGCCCTCACCGCCGCCGCCACCATCGCCAGCTACTCGCTGCCGGTGATCATGATGATCAAGGAATCCATCAACCGCAGCTTCGAATCCGGCCTCAACGAAGGCCTGCTCTTCGAGCGCCGCAGCTTCCACGCCAGCTTCGCCCTCGACGACCAGAAGGAAGGCATGGCCGCCTTCGTCGAAAAGCGCAAGGCCGAGTTCAAGAACCAGTAATCACCGCGCAGCGGCAAAAGGCAAAGGGGGCTGCGGCCCCCTTTTTACATCCTCAGGCACACCCTGCCGCGCGTCTCAGCGCCCTCTGCGCAGCAACCCCCGCACGCGGCGCGCAAAGTCCTTCGAATCCACCAGCGCCAGGCAGCCCGGCAGCTTCACTGCGAAGCCGGAACTCACTCGAGGAGGCCCCCCACCGGAACGCCCTGGGCCGTGTCTTCAACCCAGAACACGACCCCATAGCCACTGATGCGGTAGCGCACCCGGTACACCTTGCCCGCCTGGGCATCGAACCACACGCGGCCATCGGCATACTGGTTCAGATGGACATATCTGACATCGAGCTCCTGACGGCCGGGCAAGACATACGCCTCGGTCGGATAAGGGTGCAGCTGCCCACCGAGCAGCGCCTTCGTGTCGGACAGGCTTTCGCCATTGATCCTGACCAGGTAGATCTTGCGATCGAAGCCGGGCGCGATTGCGCCATACACGTCTTCAGAGTCGGTTGAAACCCTGGCCTCCTTTTCGGGAGACAAACGCTCCCCCGGGTAGAGCTGACGTGGCTGTGCAGCACAGCCCACGAGAAGCAACAGCAACATGAGAGTCAAAAGGCGGTTCATGCTCACGCTCCTTCCAGACTGCAGTTGAGAACCCCATATCCGGATAAGACTCTGGAGCACCCCCGAGAAAAGAACAATGCGTTTGATCAAGAACAGATGCATCGGCTACGCCTCAGGGCACGGCCGCCACAACCCGGGCTTTCAACGCAAGGCCACCCAGGCAAACACACCAAGGCAACAAGCCCCGGGCCGGGCTACGCGGCAATCGCCGCGCACCCCGGCGCTCGATCTACCCCGCTCAGCCCTTGCGGCGGCGGCGGGCGGCCAGCAGTGCGACGCCGCCCATCACCAGCCCGAGGCTGGCAGGCTCGGGGACCTGCTGCACGTTCGCGGGGATCTCCTGAACGTTCATGAAGTCGAGGGTGACCGAGGTGTAGTTGGCGGTGATCGAGATGGCACGCCCGGCGGGGGTGCCCGGGAGAACCAGCACCGCCGCGGTCGGCAGGGGCGTCGTGCCCTGGTCGAACATGTACATCAGCCCGTCGTCAAGGCCGACGCCGGCACCGATGGTCGCCGACCCGATGACGTACTCCAGGCCCAGGCCGAGGCTTTGCGAGAACAGGAGATCGTTGAAATCCATCGAAAGGTCGGGCATCTGGCTGCCGCCGGTGTAGCGGAGGCCGAAATTGGGCAGACGATTCATTTTATTTTCCTGACAATTGATTGGGGGCTGCGCGTTTCTTGGCGCGCGGAAACCACAAGGGCAAGCCTCCATAGCAATCGCAATGCCAGCGTCGATATCCTCCTGTTTTTAAAAGCTACCCAATACGGTAGCGGCGAAAATGCAATAAGCGTGAAAAGAAACCCGACTTGTGCACTCGCACAATGGCCGTGGCACTCACGCCTGAACGCCGCTCACAGCCCCCGCCAGCGCGCAAAAGGCCACCACCGCCACCGACGGCACCCGCCCCACCACCAGCAGGCCGTAGGCCGCCAGCGCCAGGCAGAAATCCGCCCGCGAATGGATGGCACCGGCCCACACCGGGTCGTACAGCGCCGCGCCGAGGATGCCCACCACCGCCGCGTTCACGCCCGCCAGCGCCCGGCGGATGCCGTCGCGGTGGCGCAGGGCTTCCCAGAACGGCAGCGCACCGACGATCAGCAAAAAGGCCGGCACGAAGATCGCCAGCAGCAGGACAAGGCCGCCGGCCCAGCCCCCCAGCGGCGGCCCCATCGCCGCGCCCAGGTAGGCCGCAAAGGTGAACAGCGGCCCCGGCACCGCCTGCGCCGCCCCGTAGCCGGCCAGGAAGGCCTCGTTGCTCACCCACCCCGGCGGCACCACGCCCGCCTGCAGCAGCGGCAGCATCACATGCCCGCCGCCGAACACCAGCGCGCCGGCCTTGAAGAACACCGCCACCATCGCCAGCCCCACCCCGCCGGTGAACGCGGCAAGCAGCGGCAGCAGCACCAGCAGCAGCCCGCACAAGGCCAGCAGCGCCGCGCCCTGGCGCCGGCTCACGCCGTAATCGAGGTGCGCCGCCGCCGGCAAGGGCGTCACCGGCAAGGCCCCGCGCGCCACCAGGCCCCCCAAGGCAATCGCCCCGAGCTGCCCGCCCGCCCCGGGCAGCAGCACCGCCACCCCGGCCGCCGCCAGCGCGATGCCGGCCCGCAGGCGATCGGGGCACAGCGACTTCGCCATCCCCCACACCGCCTGGGCCACCACCGCCACCGCCACCACCTTGAGCCCGTGGATCGCCCCCGCAGCCAGCGGCCCCGCGAGCGCCTCCAGCCCCAGCGCAAAGGCGATCAGCAGCAGCGCCGAGGGCAGCGTGAAGCCCACCCAGGCCGCCAGCGCCCCCAGCCAGCCTGCCCGCCCCAGGCCCACCGCAATGCCGAACTGGCTGCTCGCCGGCCCCGGCAGAAACTGGCACAGCGCCACCAGATCGGCGTAATCCTGCTCCGCCAGCCAGCGCCGACGCTGCACGAACTCCGCATGGAAATACCCCAGGTGCGCCACCGGCCCGCCAAACGACGTCAGCCCCAGGCGCAGGAAGACCCACAACACCTCCAGCACACCGCCCCGCCGTGATCCCGCCATCCTCACCTGCCCCATCAACCCAAGTCACCGCCCCGATGCTAGCCGAGCGTGCGCCGGCGAACGTTCCATTCCCGCCGTGACAAGATGAAAGCCATCAAGGGGTCCCGAAGGACCGGGCCCCCTCGATACCCGCCTCGAACACAAAATTCCTGACACTCCCGGGTCACGCAACGCAAGCCGCCACGCCCCTGGCCCATCCCCCGCACAGCTTGTGTCGATAGCCCACATCTCTTGTATGAGCCCGCACATTCGATGCAAGGCTATCAACATCCTTTGAAGGAGCACCAACAAACGATGTTGATAGCCCTTTACCTCATCAACATGCACCCACATTCGATAAAACACTATCAATAAAGCTTGCAGGGGCGCCAACATACGATATTGATAGCTTTTTACCTTATGTTGATGCCCCGACATTCGAATCAAAACTATCGTGATCGAATGCAGGAGCATCGTAAGCGTCGCTCCTGCCCCGTCTTGACGCCTCAGACCTTCAGCCTCTCCAGGCGCTCATTCACCCCAGACAGATCAAAGCACCCCGGCTCGAAGTCCTCCCCGCACCACTCCCGCATGGCGAGGTGCTCGGGGTGGTTCGGGTCGAGGATGGCCTCGAGGAAGTCGGCA
>JAKLLM010000340.1 GCA_023150125.1 Zoogloea sp. | reverse complement strand
CTCAACTACGTGGTGATCACCAGCGTCGACCGCGACGACCTGCGCGACGGCGGCGCCCAGCACTTCGTCGACTGCATCCGCTCCACCCGCGAGGCCAGCCCGAAGACCAGCATCGAGGTGCTGGTGCCCGACTTCCGCGGCCGCATGGAGATCGCCCTCGACATCTTCGACCAGGCCCCGCCGGACGTCATGACCCACAACCTCGAAACCGTGCCGCGCCTCTACAAGCAGGCCCGCCCGGGGGCCGACTACGCCTACTCGCTGGAGCTCCTCAAGCAGTTCAAGGCGCGCCACCCCGAGGTGTCCACCAAGTCCGGCCTGATGGTCGGCCTCGGCGAGACCGACGACGAGATCCTCGAAGTCATGCGCGACATGCGCGCCCACGACGTCGACATGCTCACCATCGGGCAGTACCTCCAGCCCTCCGGTGGCCACCTGCCGGTGCTGCGCTACGTGCATCCCGACGTGTTCAAGATGTTCGAGACCGAAGCCCTCAAGATGGGCTTCAAGAACGCCGCCTGCGGCCCGATGGTCCGCTCCAGCTACTGGGCCGACCAGCAGGCGCACGGGGCGGGGGTGGTGTAAGCCACGCGCCACCGAAGCACGCTCCAATGCCCCGCCCCGGCGGGGCATTTTCATGTCCGGGGAACCCCGCCCCCGGCCGGCAGTCAGTTTCCAGACCATCCCCCCACCGAGGCCTTCCCATGACCCAAGCCCTGCAGTCCATCCCCCTCAACAAGATCGACGGCACCCCCGCCACCCTCGCCGAGCACGCCGGCAAGGTGCTGCTGGTGGTGAACGTCGCCTCCAAGTGCGGCCTCACCAAGCAGTACGAAGGGCTGGAGAAGCTCTACGAGCAGTACCGCGACCAGGGCCTGGTGGTGCTCGGCTTCCCGGCCAACGACTTCGCCGGCCAGGAGCCGGGCAGCGATGCCGAGATCGCCGGCTTCTGCACCGCCAACTTCGGCGTGCAGTTCCCGATGTACAGCAAGCTGGTCGCCACCGGCCCGGGCAAGCACCCGCTCTACGCAGCCCTCACCGCAGCCAGGCCCGAGACCGAAGACCGCGCCGGCATGGAAGAGGCCCTGCGCGGCTACAAGATCGAGCCCACCGCCGCGCCCGAAGTGCTGTGGAACTTCGAGAAGTTCCTGATCGGCCGCGACGGCCAGGTGCTGCGCCGCTTCGCACCCGACACCGCGCCCGACGCGCCGAAACTCGTCGAGGCGATCGAGGCCGCGCTGGCCGCCGCCTGAGGCCCGGCGCCCGGCCGCTGCCGCGCTGCGGCCGGGCACCTCACCGCCGAGACCGGAACACCGCCATGCCCTGGCTCCTGCTTTTCGCCGCCATCGTCGCCGAGGTGGTCGCCACCTCGCTGCTGAAATCCACCGCGGGCTTCACGCGCCCGGGGCCGTCGGTGCTGGTGGTGCTCGCCTACGGGGCGGCCTTCGTGCTGCTGTCCCACTGCCTCAAGAGGATGCCGGTCGGCGTGGTGTATGCGGTGTGGTCGGGGCTGGGCGTGGCGCTGATCACCCTGGTCGCGTGGATCTTCCTGGGCCAGTCGCTGGACGCCCCGGCTCTTGCCGGCCTGGCGCTGATCGTCGGCGGCGTGGTGGTCATCAACGTCTTCTCGAAGACTGCAGCCGAATGAAGCGCGGAGTCGTTTGATATGCAGTGGCTGTGGCTCGCGGTGGCCATCCTGGCCGAGGTGACCGCCACCTCGGCGCTCAAATCGTCCGACGGTTTCCGGCGCCTGGGGCCGTCGGCGGTGGTGGTGTGCGGCTACGCCCTGTCGCTGTACCTGCTGTCGCTCACCCTCGACGTGCTGCCGGTGGGCGTGGTGTATGCGATCTGGTCGGGGGCCGGGGTCGCCCTCGTCACGCTGGCCGGGCGGGTGTTCTTCAAGCAGGTGCTCGACCGCGCCGCGATCATCGGGATCGCCATGATCGTCAGCGGAGTCGTCGTGCTGCAGCTGTTCTCAGGCGCGGTGACGCACTAGGCCGGCACTGCGCCCGCCGCAGCAAAAAAGGCATCCAGCCGGGCGATCCAGCCGGCTTTCTCGGCGTCCGTCGCAAAGCTCGCCTCGAAGCTGTTGCGGGCCAGCCGGTACCAGGTGGCGGCGTCGAAGCCGAAGGCCGCCTGCACAGCGCGGATGTTGTCGTTGAAGTAGCCGCCAAAGTAGGCCGGATCGTCGCTGTTGATCGTCACCTTCGCGCCGGCGGCGATGAGCTGCGGCAGGCTGTGCTCGGCCATCACCTTGAACACGCACAGCCGCGTGTTCGATAGCGGGCAGACGGTGAGCGGCACCCCCTCCCGGGCCAGCCGGGCGAGCACCGCCGGGTCTTCCGGCGCCCGCACCCCGTGGTCGATGCGCCGCGCGCCGAGCAGGTCGAGTGCCTCGCTGATGTAGGCCGGCGGGCCCTCCTCGCCGGCATGGGCCACCACCGGCCGGCCCAGCGCACGGCAGCGCGCGAACAGCCGCGCAAACTTTGACGGCGGGTGCCCGCGCTCCGATGAATCCAGCCCGAAGCCGTGGATGCGCCCGATGAAGGGCTCGGCCTCGGCCAGCGCGGCGAGGCATTCGTCCTCGCTCAGGTGGCGCAGGAAGCACATGATCAGCCGCCCCGAGATGCCCCAGCGCCGCGCGCCTTCGGCGAGGCCGTCGTCGAGCCCGTCGAGCACCGTGGCAAACGGGATGCCCCGCGCCGTGTGGGTCTGCGGGTCGAAGAAGATCTCGGCGTGGACCACTCCGTCGGCCGCCGCCCGCTCGAGATAGGCCAGCATCAGGTCGCGGAAGTCGGCGCGGGTGCGCAGCACGTCGGCGCAGGCGTAATACAGGTCGAGGAAGGACTGCAGGCTGTCGAAGGCGTAGGCCGCCTTCAGCGCGGCCTCGTCGGCGTAGGGCAGCGCGACGCCGTTGCGGCGCGCCAGCGCAAAGGCCAGGCCGGGCTCCAGGCTGCCCTCGATGTGGATGTGGAGCTCCGCCTTCGGCATGCCGAGGGCCAGAGCGAGCGGATCGGCGCAGGTCATGATCGATCTCCACGGGCGAACAAGCCTCAATCATAGGCCCCGCCGCCCGCGGGATCGACAATCGGCGCAAGTTTCCACCCGTAGGGCCGTCAAGGGCACACCGATACGCAGTACACTGCGCCGCCGCCCTCGCCCCCCGCCAAAACTCGACGACATGGACATCGTCTTCTTCATCTACGGCCTCGCCTTCATGGTGCTGGGGCTCGTCATCGTGATCTGGCCCAAAGACGGCAGCCGCTTCGAGTTTGCCCGACTCAGCCTGTGGCTGGCCGGCTTTGCCTTCGTGCACGGCACGCT
>JAKLLM010000339.1 GCA_023150125.1 Zoogloea sp. | reverse complement strand
CTGCGCGGCGAACACATTGTGCGCAGCCAGACGAGCGCCACTGACCGACGCTACGACAGCGCGCTTCCCGACGTCTGAGAAGGCTTCAAAAAGCACGAACCCCCGGAAAACCGGGGGTTCGTCAGCAGTCTGAAACCCCGCCGTAGCGGGGTTTTTTTGTTGGTGCTGCGTGCTCAGGCGCGCTTGCGGCGGGTGATGCCGAGGCCGGCCAGGCCCAGGGCGGCGAGGGCCAGAGAGGCGGGTTCCGGAATCGCGGTGCCAGGAGTTGCGTTGGTGATGGTCAGCCGGTAGCTGGCGCTGTCGGCGCTGTAGGAGTTCTGGGCATCCAGGTAAGCCTCCATGCCGGCGAGGGTGCCGCTGCCGCCGAGCACGTAGCTACCCGAGTTGTAGCCGTCGGTGTTGGTGAAGCTGCCGCCGTTGTTCTGGGCGTAGCCGTAGATGGACTGGCAGCAGTAGCTCACCAGCAGCGAGTAGTTGCCCGCCGACAGGAACTGGGTGAGGCGCGGGTTCAGGCTGCCGTTGCTGTCGTCGTTGGACACCAGGTGGGCGCCAGCGGCGTTGAACAGCGAGAAGGTCGCGTCGCCGTAGCCACCGCCGAACTGGATGTCGACCACGCCACCGACGGTGTTGAAGCCGAGAACCGCATAGCCGTCGGCGTTGAAGTTGCCGGACGTGGAGATGTCGGCGTGGGCGGAGCTGACGCCTGCGGCAAGGGCCAGCGCCAGGGTGGTAGCGGAGAGGATCTTGTTGAGCTTTTTCATGATGATTCTTTCTTTTCCGTTGTCGTTGCTTGCGTGCAAGTGCTGCTTCCGGGACATAAAGCAAAAGAAGTGCCAAAAATCGACAAATACAATTTATTTGTTAAAAAGGTAAAAACAATCAGCTACTTGTCCGGGATGTTCATGACAAAGGGAGCTGTGATAAATTTAACAATTCCCGATTCTATGTAAAATTTATCGACAAAACAGTTACTTAGGTGATTTCGTGAGGCATGTTTCGTGGGTTTCTGGCTGTGTGGTTTTGCACGCGGAAGGCTCTTTTCAGGTCGTCGGTGGATATCGATTGCCGCAGGCAGGCCTTCTCCACCGCCGGTGTGCTTTTCGTCCGGGCGTGTCCGGGTTACCCTCATCGCAGCCCGCAACGACACCTGACATGGCCAAGCCCGATCTCGCCCCCATTGATCCCGACCTGCTTCGCAAGCCCGCCGGAGGGCCCTGCTGATGCTGTGGGAAGCCCTCGGCGCCGCCCGTGATCTCGGGCGTGTGCACCAGATCGCCGCGGTGCTGGTGCGTTACGGCTTCGGCGGCCTGGTCCAGCGGATCGGGATGGCCAGCGCCCTCGAGCGGGCCGGCAAGGCCCTGCACTGGCGCGAGCCCGAAGACCTGGCCCGGCTCGAGCCGCCCGCGCGGGTGCGCCGGGTGCTCGAGGAGCTGGGGCCGACCTTCGTCAAGCTGGGGCAGATCCTGGCGACCCGGGGCGACCTCTTTCCGCCCGAATGGATCGTCGAGTTCGGCAAGCTGCAGGACGCGGCGCCGGCGCTGCCCTTCGAGGCGCTGCGCGAGCAGCTCGTCGAAGACCTGGGCGAGGCGCCCGAGGCGGTGTTCGCCGAGCTCGACCCGCTGCCGCTGGCGGCGGCCAGCCTGGCCCAGGTGCATCGGGCGCGGCTGGCCGACGGCACGGCGGTGGTGCTCAAGGTTCGGCGGCCGGGCATCCGGCCGGTGATCGAGGCCGACCTGCGGCTGCTCGACCGGCTCGCCGAGATCATCGAGAAGGAAATGCCCGAGCTGGCCCGCTACCGCCCGCGCGAGGTGATCCGCCAGTTCGCCCATTCCCTGCGCCGCGAGCTGGATTTCTCGGCCGAGGGGCGCAACGCCGAGCGCATCGCGGCGCTGTTCGCCGACACGCCCGAGATCGTGGTGCCGCGCATCCATTGGCAATGGACCGGCGAGCGCCTCAATGTGCAGGACTTCATCGAGGGTATTCCGGGCCGCCAGGCGGCGGCGCTGCCCGACGGCTTCGACCGCCGCCTGCTGGCCCGGCGCGGTGCCCATGCGGTGCTGCGGATGATGCTGGAGGCGGGTTTCTTCCACGCCGACCCGCACCAGGGCAACGTCTTCTACCTGCCCGGCAACCGCATCGCCTTCATCGATTTCGGGATGGTCGGGCGGCTGCCCGAGGCGCGCCGCTTCGAGGTGGCGACGCTGATGCACGGGCTGGTTGACCGGGACGCCCGCAAGGTGGCCGACGTGCTGCTCGACTGGAGCGCCGATTCAAACGGCGACGCCGAGGCCCTGCGCAGCGAGATCGAGGCCTTCGTCGACGACTACCACGGGGTGGCGCTCAAGAAGCTCGACCTCGGTGCCCTGCTGGCCGACGTGGTGGCGATCCTGCGCGAGCACGGCCTGGCGCTGCCGCCCGACCTGGCGCTGATGATCAAGGCTTTCATCACCCTGGAGGGCATGGGCCGCCAGCTCGACCCGGACTTCGACATCGCCGGCGAGGCGGCCCCCTTCCTGCGCGAGGTGCTGCTGGCCCACCTGGCGCCACGGGCAATCGCCCGGCGCGGCTGGGAGGCGCTGATCGGCGGCGTGCAGATGCTCGCCGGCTTGCCCCAGGACATCGGCCGCCTGCTCCGCGCTGCCCGCCGCGGCAAGCTGAATCTCGAGGTGGACGTGCCGGCCCTCAAGTCCTTCGGCGATCAACTCGATCGGGCCGCCAGCCGGCTGACGATGGCCATCGTCACCGCGGCGCTGATCGTCGGCTCGTCGATCGTGATGACCGTCGACCGGGGCGGTGGCGTGGCCACGCTGGGGCTGCTGGGCTTCGTCGGCGCAGTGCTGTGCGGGCTGTGGGTGCTGCTGTCGGTGTGGCGCGGCGGGCGCTGAGGCAGCGCCGGCTGGCAGTCGGTGCTTACTCCGCGGGGGCGCTCCAGCGCGCCGCAAACCCCGGTGCGGTGGGGGCGTCCGCGTAGCGGGCCTCGCTGCGCAGGTGCACGGTGAAGCAGGCGCCCTGGCCGGGCTGGCTGGTGACGCGGATGTGGCCGCCGTAGCGCTCGACGATGGCGTAGCTGATCGACAGGCCGAGGCCGGTGCCGGAGCCTTTCTTGGTGGTGAAGAAGGGGTCGAAGATGCGTGACAGGTCTTCGGCGGCGATGCCCTGGCCGGTGTCGCAGACGGCGATCTCGGCGCCCACGCAGCTGCCAGCCTCCAGCCAGTCGCGGCTCGTGAGGGTCAGGCGGCCACCGTCGGGCATGGCCTGGATGGCATTCACGATGAGGTTGATGAGCACCTGCTGCAGCTCGCTCAGGTTCACCTCGACGCGGCAGCCGGCGGTGTTGTCGACGCG
>JAKLLM010000338.1 GCA_023150125.1 Zoogloea sp. | reverse complement strand
GTCAAGGTGGTGGATAGCGAATCCAAGAAGGTGATTCGTCAGATCCCATCGGAAGAGGTTATGAAGATCGCCAAGGCCCTCGATTCCCTGCAAGGCCTGCTTGTCAAGCAACAGGCCTGAACTGCCAGCGCCTCCCCTGGCATAAATTGACTTCCCATGGCCGCGCCCTGCGGCAGGATGTGCTCACGAGGGCACCGGAGGCAAACTGGCACACAACCTGCTGTATAAGATCAAAGTAGCGACAAGCCTCAAGTTTGATAGAAGCCCGTCGTAATTTGTCTAAACCGCAAGGTCGCAACACAAGGGGTTCAGCATGACCACAATTTCATCAGCAGGCGTCGGATCCGGCCTCAATATCGAATCGATCGTCACAGCCCTGATGTCAGTGGAAAAGCAGCCCCTGACCAACCTGGAAAAGCGCCAGACTTCCTACGAGTCCAAGATATCCGCCCTGGGCACCCTCAAAGGGGCCTTGTCGTCGCTACAGACCGCCGCAAAAGCCCTCACCCCGGCAAGCACACAGACGGCAACGGCAGCTTTTTCCGGTTTCAAGGCAACACTTGCCGACTCCACCATTGCAACGGCCACGACAACCAGCGCGGCAGTGGCCGGCACCTACTCTGTGGAGGTCGGTGCCCTTGCCACCAACCAGCGCCTGGCCCTCGGCAAAACATACGACGCCGGTGCGGCAGTGCTCGATTTCGGCAGTGACACCAGCCGCACCCTGACCCTCACCAAAGGCGGCACGGCGGTGGACATCACCCTGGACAGCAGCCAGAACACGCTCGCGGGTGTGCGCGACGCCATCAACAACGCCTCTGCCGGGGTCAGTGCCACCATCGTCACCGACACCAGCGGCAAGCAGAATCTGCTTCTCACCGCCACCGACGGCGGCACTGCCAACGCCGTGAGCATCTCCGGCACGGCTACCTTCATCGATCCGGCCAACCCGGGTAGCCCGATTGCAGCGTCCAGCGCCTTCAACCAGACTCAGGCCGCCACCGATGCGTCCGTGAAGATTCAGGGCATCTCGATCGCGACCAGCGGCAACAAGATCACCGACGCCATCGACGGCGTAACCCTCGAGATCAACAAGACGGGCACCACCAACCTCACGGTTGCCCGCGACAACACCGATCTCAAGAGCAAGCTCGAAACCTTTGTAAACGCATACAACAGCCTCAACTCCTCGATCAAAAGTCTGGGGGCGTACAACAGCGCCACCAAGACTGCCGCGGCGCTCAACGGTGACAGTACCCTGCGCAGCGTCCAGAGCCAGGTCCGGACGGCCCTCACCAGCGTTCCCGCCGATCTGGCCAGCAACCCGCTGAAAACCCTCAGCGACATCGGCATCAGCTTCCAGCCCGACGGCTCCCTCAAGCTCGACAGCACCAAGTTCGAGAAAGCCGCGAGCACCAACTTTTCAGCCACGGCCAACGTGATCGGTGCCTTTGGTAATACGCTCAAAACCACCACCACCGACCTCTTGGCCACAAACGGCGTGATCGCCAGCCGCAGCGACGGCCTCAGCAGCAGTGTCAAGGCCCTCGACCGGCAAATGGAGGCCATGGAGAACCGGCTGACGATCATCGAAAAGAACTACCGCGCACGATTCACCTCTCTCGACACCACCATGACCAGCATGAGCACCACCAGCAGCTATCTGAACCAGCAGCTCACACTCCTCAGCAACATGGCGACCAACAACTAAGTTCGACCGGAGACAACGCATATGTCGTTTGGCATCGCAGCCCGCCGCGGCGCCGCCGCCTACAGCTCCGTCGGCGTCGAAACCGGTGTATCCACTGCCGACCCCCACAAGCTGATCCTGATGCTCTTCGAAGGTGCCCTGCTGCAGATCGGCACCGCCGCGATCGCCCTTGAAAACAAGGACGTCCCTGCCAAGGGCATGGCGATCTCCAAGGCCATCGAGATCATCCTCAACGGCCTCAAGGTGAGCCTCGACTACGAAGCCGGCGGCGAGCTCGCCCAGCGCCTGGGCGCCCTTTACGACTACATGACCCAGCGGCTTCTCTACGCCAACCTGCACAACAGCCGGCCGGCGATGGACGAAGTCACTCAACTGCTCACCGACCTGAAAAGCGCCTGGGAAGCCATTGGTGCTTCCGATCAGGCCCAGCGATAAGCCCCACGGAGACCTTTCATGAGTTCCCTCGCCCTCCTGGAACAGATGAGCAGCTACTCCACCGAAATGGTGGACGCCGCCCGCGCCAACGACTGGGACCGCCTCACCCGCCTCGAACGCCAGGTCGCATCCCTGCGCGACCGCATGGGCGTCGAGGAAGCCCTCGGCTTCCAGGGCCGTGCCAGCAAGCGCATGTCCGAAGACGAGCGCCAGAAGAAGATCGCGCTGATCCGGCGCATCCTCGACGACGACAAGGAAGTGCGCGTGCACACCGAACCCTGGATGGACAACGTCCGTCAGCTGCTCTCCGGGGGCGCGCGTGAACGCAACGTCCGTGCCGCCTATGGCGAGCCGCCCAAAGACGAATAAGCACCAGGCCGAGCGGCCGGCGGAGCCACCCGATGATCCCCGGCGACCTCGCCGCCCGCCTGCGGATGCTCACCGAAGCGAGCTTTTTCTCCGGTGAGCCCAGCGTTGCCCCCTTGGCCCGGGTCAAGGCCATCACCGACCAGCTGCCGGCCTTCACCCCCGGCCAGCGCATCGTCGCCAACCTCCAGACCCTCCGCCCCGACAACACCTACCAGGCCCGCATCGCCGGGCGTGAAGTCACCCTCGCCCTGCCCCACGCCGCCAACGCAGGCGATACGCTCGAGCTCGTCGTCAGCCATGTCACGCCGCGGGCAGTGTTTGCGAGCATCGCCCAGCCGACGGCGAACTCCGGAACCGGCACGGCAGCTTCCGCTCCGGCGCTCAGCCAGACCGGCCGGCTGATCAGCTTCCTGCTCACCGGCCAGCCGGCTGCACAGACTGCGGCCCTCAACGGTGGCCAGCCCATCCTGGCAGCGGCGCCACAAGGCCCCGCCGACAGCGCCCTGCTGGCAACCCGGCTGAGCACGGCGCTCGAGCAGAGCGGGCTGTTCTATGAATCCCACCAAACCCGCTGGCTGGCCGGCAAGCTCGATACCGCGGCCCTCATGCAGGAGCCCCAGGGCCGCAGCGCGACGCCAGCCCCCGTGCCCGGCGCGCCCCAGGAAGGCGCCACGGCCACCGCCCCCCCACGCGCCGCAAACGAAGGCCTCGCCACCATCCCCGAGCGCCTGCTGCCTCTGGTCCACCAGCAGCTCGACGCCGTGGCCACCCAGAACTTCATCTGGCAGGGGCAGGTCTGGCCCGGCCAGACGATGGAATGGGAGATCGAAGACCCGACCGC
>JAKLLM010000337.1 GCA_023150125.1 Zoogloea sp. | reverse complement strand
CAGCCCACCCCCCGAGGGGGCATGGGAAACCTCGGGCGGCCCGGCGTTGCCCTGGGACGGCTCCCGCGGCCGGGCTTCGCCCAGCCCGCTCACCGCCGGGGGCGATGGAGCGTGATGCGGTGCCGGGTTTCCTTGAAATACGTGGCGGATCGCCACGTCGAAGCCGTCGCGGGCCAGGGAGCTGATCCGGGCCGACAGGTCGAGCTCGATCGACAGCTCCGGATAGGCCTGCAGGAAGGCCGGCATCAGCGGCACGATGTGCTGCCGGCCCAGGGCCACCGGCGCGGTCACCCGCAGCAGGCCGCGGGGCGTGTCGGCGAGCTCGCGCACGCCGGCAAAGCTGCGCTCGATCTGCACGAAGGCGTCGCGGGTGGCGTCCACCAGGCCCTGACCGGCTTCGGTGAGGCGCAGGCTGCGGGTGGTGCGGCGCACCAGGGGTACGCCGGCGGCGGCCTCGAGCTCGCGGATGCGCAGGCTCACGGCCGCCTTGCTCACCCCCAGCCGGGCCGCCGCCGCGGTGTAGCTGCCGGCCTCGGCGAGCACGCCGAGCCAATGCACATGGCCCCACAGGGCCTCGATCTGCTGTTTTTTCATCACTGCATTGTTCAATATTCCGAACAGTGAAACCAGGCTTTGCACCTTCCGCCGCGGCCGGCGGCTGCCTACACTCCAGGCCTCGCTCCATTAACCAAGCCCGAGGATCTCCCATGCAACTCACGCCGCGCCTCGTCGTGATGCTCGCCACCCCGCCGCTGATGTGGGCCTGCAACGCGGTGATCGGCCGCCTGGCGATCGAGAGCATCGGCCCGCTGTGGCTCAATGCGCTGCGCTGGGTGGTCGCCTTCGCGCTGCTGCTGCCGCTGGGCTGGGCCGCGCTGGGCACGGCAGCGGCGCGGGCGCAGATCTGGGAGCGCTGGAAGGTGCTGGCCATCCTCGGCCTGATCGGGGTGGGCGCCTACAACGCGCTGCAGTACATGGCGCTGCGCACCAGCACGCCGCTCAACGTCACCCTGATCGCCTCCAGCTCGCCGGTATGGACGATGCTGATTGGCGCGCTGGCCTACGGGGTGATCCCGACCCGCATGCAGCTGGCCGGGGCGGTGCTGTCGCTGTCGGGCGTGGCGCTGGTGCTGTCGCGGGGCGACCTGACGGCGCTGGCCGACGTGCGCCTGGTGCAGGGCGACCTGCTGATGCTGCTGGCGATCCTGGGCTGGTCGTTCTACAGCTGGATGCTCGCCCGGCCGCCCGCGTCGATGCGCGGCGAAGCGCGCCCGGCCTGGAACTGGGCCGAGTTCCTGGTGGCCCAGTGCGTCTTCGGGGTGGCCTGGGCGGTGGGCGCGGCGGGCCTGGGCGAGCTGATCGTGCCGACCGCCGCCTTCCAGTGGTCGTGGCAGCTGGGCGCGGCGATCCTCTTCGTGGCGGTCGGCCCGTCGATCATCGCCTACCGGCTGTGGGGCCTGGCGGTGGGCGAGGCCGGCCCGGCGATGGCGGCGATCTTCTACAACCTCACGCCGCTGTTCGCCGCCATCCTGTCGGCCGCCGTGATGGGCGAGGCGCCGCAGGCCTTCCACGCCGCCGCCTTCGGGCTGATCGTCGCGGGGATCTTCGTGTCATCGCGCACCAGGGGGCAGCCGGCGAGCGGCAGGTGAGGCCCTTGCCCCGGGTCATTCGGCTCAAGAATCGGCACGCCTGGCCGAAGACATTTGTCATGAGTTGGGCCCGTCGGGCGGATATCCATTCCGCAGCGGGCGCCTCTGACCAGGGATTCCGCCATGCGCAACAACCAGCCCCTCACCGGTAAAGAGCTCGCGCTCGAACCCGATGTAGTCATCATCTCCCGCACCGACCCCACGGGGCGCATAACCTTTGCCAACGACGATTTCGTGCGAACCAGCGGCTTCTCCACCGAAGAGCTGATCGGCCAGAATCACAACATCCTGCGCCACCCGGACATGCCCGCCGAGGCCTTCCGCGACCTGTGGGCCACCCTCAAACGGGGGCGCCCCTGGTCGGGCCTGGTCAAGAACCGTTGCAAGAACGGCGACCACTACTGGGTTCGCGCGTCCATCACGTCAAACCCCGAGGGCGGCTACATGTCGGTGCGGGTGCGCCCCGAACGGGCCGAGGTCGAAGCCGCCGAGGCGCTCTACCAACGCATGCGCAGCGACCCGGCCCTTCGGCTCCACGAGGGGCAAGCCGCGCGGCGCGGCCTTGCCCGGCTCGTCGAGCGCGTGGCGATCCGCACCGACCGGGTCCCCATCGGCCGGCGCCTGCTGTTCGTGCTGCTCGTCGTGATGCTGATGCTCGCCGGTGCACTGGTCGACAGCCTGTACTCCGCCCGCCGCATCGAGAGCGAATACCGCCACCACATCTCGGCCAACATCGGCCGACAGGTCACCTTCGACAAGCTCTACGCCCAGGGGCTGCAGATGGGCCAGGCCCTGCGCAACGTGATGCTCGACCCCGACAACCCCAAGGCTTACGAGAACTACGCCAAGGCAGCGGAGAGCTTCGAGAAGCTCCTCGCCTCGGCGCGGAACGCAGACACGCAGGTCTTTCGCTCAGGGCTGCCCGACAAGATCGGCGCCCTGCGGGGCGAACAGCGCCAGATCCACGACCGGCTCTTCGCCCTCGTCAAATCCGGCCAGCTCGACGCCGCCCGGAGCGCGCTCAACCAGGCGGAGACGCCCAAATGGCGTGAGATCCGCGATCTGCTCCAGGCCGAGGTCCGGCGGCTCGACGAGCTGTCGCCGCAGCTGCTGGAGACGCTCGCGGCGCAATCCGAGGCGGCCGTCCAGCGCAGCCTCGCGCTGGCCCTCGGGGCGATCGTCCTCGGCACCCTCATCGCCGCGGCGCTGCTCAGCCGCATCGCCCTTCAGGCCAGCCGCGCCCAGGCCACGGTCGCGGCGGTCGCCCACGGCCGGCTCACCGAGACGATCCACCCTGGCGGCGAGGACGAGCTCGCCGCGATCCTCACCGACGTGGCGATCCTCCGCAACCGCCTCCACGAGGCGATCAACCTGATCCAGCAATCCGCCGGCACCCTGGCCGGTTACAGCGATCGCCTGAAGAGCGCCAGCGCCGCCACGGTCGAAGCCGCCCTGGCCCAGAGCGAGCACATCGCGGCGATGTCGGCGACCGTCGAGGAGCTCTCGGTGACCACCGACGAGATGAGCGGCAACGCCCGCGAGGCGATGCAGGCCGCCCGGGAATCCGAGGAGGCGACCCGCGAGAGCGCCGAGGTGAGCCAGCAGGC
The DNA here is from genome assembly GCA_023150125.1 of Zoogloea sp. Classification (GTDB taxonomy): domain Bacteria; phylum Pseudomonadota; class Gammaproteobacteria; order Burkholderiales; family Rhodocyclaceae; genus Zoogloea. The sequence continues at coordinate 125 of JAKLLM010000337.1, read as the reverse complement.
GGCCCAGTGCATCGACGGCGCCGCCCGGGCCGTGGCGGGCACCGAACAACGCATCGGCGAGTTGGCCAGCATGTCCGGTGAAATCGGACGGGTCGTGCAGGTGATCCACGAGATCGCCGACCAGA
>JAKLLM010000336.1 GCA_023150125.1 Zoogloea sp. | reverse complement strand
CCGGGAAGGCGCCCACCCCGGCGTTGTTGTTGGTGAAGCCGAAGTAACCCACGTCGGTGATGGCGCGGGAGTATTTGAGGTTGAGCCACTGCCAGGTGCCCGAGAGATACACCTCGGTGGAGTTGTAGCTCTTGCGGGCATAGGTGCCGGCGGGGGTGATCTTGTCGTAGTTGGCCCCCGGGAAGAGGAACTGCAGCACACCCACGTCGTAGGCGAAATCGCCCACCGTGCCCCGGTAGCCGCCGTAGAGGTCGATCTCGATGGTGGCGTTGGCGTACAGATTGGCGCTGGTGTTGGACATCCAGGCCCCGGCGTAGAAGCCCGAGGCATGGGCGTAGTCCACGCCGCCCTGCACCGCCGGGTTGCCCCAGGTCTGGCGGATGCCGCGGAAGACGTATTCCGACACCACACCGATGTTGCTGGTCAGCTCGGGCGCGGCGGCCGGCGCGTCATCGGCGAGGGCCGGGCCGGCCAGGGCGGGCAGGCCCAGGAGCAGGCCTGAGCCATATTTGCAGACTGCTTTCCGAAGTGCGGTTTTCATCATCGTGCCTCTGTGGGTGTTGGGATGGAGCCATTTCACGCCCCCGCGCCTACTCCCTCAATTCCCCCTCGGACCTACTCCCAAAGTCGGATTGTGCGCCGCAGCAGCGGAGCCGACAGTGCAGCCATATCGCTTTCGCGGTGTGGCTTTTCGACCTTTCAGGAGAACGCAGATGAACACGACGACAGTGGATGCCGTGGGCGGCATCGGGAGCGGCGGCGCAAGCGCGACGCTCCACCGCAAGATTGGCTGGGCCGGCGCCTTCTGGGTGGCCAGCGGCGTACCGGCCCTGGTGCTCTTTTCGATCGGCTCGATCGCCGCCACGGTGGGCAAGCCGTCGTGGGCGGTGTGGATCATCTCGATCGGCTTCGGCTTCCTGCAATCGTTCTCGTATGCCGAGATCGCCGGGCTGTTCCCCCACAAGTCGGGCGGCGCCTCGGTGTATGGGGCGGTGGCCTGGGTGCGCTACAGCAAGATGCTGGCGCCGCTGTCGGTGTGGTGCAACTGGCTGGCCTGGTCGCCGGTGCTGGCGATCGGCTCGGGGCTGGCGGCGGGCTACATCCTGTCGATCCTGTTTGCGCCGGACGCGGCCATCAACACCTGGCAGATCACCCTGCTCGACCTCAGCGGCGTGAAGGCCGGGCTGGCGCTGCGCATCAACGCCACCTTCGTGCTTGGCGCGGCGGTGCTGCTGGCGGCCTTCGCGATCCAGCACCGGGGCATCCTGCAGGCGGCGCGGATGCAGATGGTGCTCGGCATCGCCGCGCTGGCGCCGCTGATGCTGATCGGCCTGTGGCCGCTGGTCTCCGGCGACGTGCCGGCCGCCAACCTGGAGCCGCTCTACCCCATCGCCCGGGACGCCAGCGGCGCGGTGGTCGACGGCGCCTGGGACATGGCCGGCCTCACCTTGATCGCCGGCGGGCTGTTCATGGCGGCGTGGTCCACCTACGGCTTCGAGACGGCGGTGTGCTACACCCGCGAGTTCCGCAACCCGCGCAGCGACACCTTCAAGGCCATCCTGTACTCGGGCCTGCTGTGCATCTTCGTGTTCACGGTGGTCCCGCTGGCCTTCCAGGGCAGCCTGGGGCTGGGCCAGCTGGTCAGCCCGGCGGTGCTCGACGCGGCCGGCAACGTGGTCACCCCGGCGGTGTACGACGGCATCCTGTCGCCCGACATCTACAGCGGCATGGGCGTGGCCCAGGCCATGGCCCACATGCTGGGCGGCGGCGCGCTCATCGAGCACGTGCTGATGGCCATGCTGGTGCTGGCCCTGGTGCTGTCGATCATGACCTCGATGGCCGGCTCCTCGCGCACCCTCTACCAGGCCTCGGTGGACGGCTGGCTGCCCAAGTACCTCTCCAACGTGAATGGCAACGGCGCCCCCACCGCCGCGATGTGGACCGACCTGGGCTTCAACCTGCTGCTGCTCCTGATGTCCGACTACGTCTTCGTGCTGGCCATCTCCAACGTCACCGGCCTGGCTGATCGCCGTGGGTACCGTGCTGGCCTTCGTCAATCTCGGCCTGATGGGCCTGGGCGCCGACATCTGGGGCGCCGGCACCCTGGCCACCGGCCTCGTCGCCGCGGCGCTGATCCTGCCGGTGTTCTTCTACCGCCACTACATCGTCGACAAGGGCCAGTTCCCCGCCGCGATGCAGGAGGACATGCACCTGGGTAACGAAGCCGGGGTCGGCACCCGCGCCGGCATCCTGCCCTGGCTGGCGCTGGCAGGCGGTGCGGCGGTGATCGCCGCCGCCCACGCCGTGGCCGTGGTCTGAGGAGGCCCGCGATGATGCACTCCGACATCAAGAGCCGCCCGGCCTACCAGGCCCTGGAGCCCGACCTGGCCGGCAGCCGGCACCTGCTGGTGATCGAGGGCGAAGCCCTCCCGCCCGGCCGGCTGGCCGCCCTCTCGAACACCTTCGCCCCGGTGGCCGACAGCCTGCACACCTGGCTCACCGGCGCCCCGGCGGCAGAAGGCATCGCCGGCAAGCTGTGGCAGCTCGGCGGCGTGGAAGACGTGCTCGACACCCTGGCCTGCGCCACCCGCGGCTACGGCATGGGCGACCGCCTCTACGTGCTGGGCACCGAGCCCTTCCTGTGGTCGGTGGCCACCGCCGCCGCGCTGATCGGCTTCGGCCCGGGCCAGCTGCAGCTGGAGCACGCCGGCAGCCTGCGCCGCCGGGTGTGGTGCACCCACTGCCACGGCCTCACCGAAAACGTCACCACCGGCATCGTGGCCTGCGGCGGCTGCGGTCGCCACCTGCTGGTGCGCGACCACTTCTCGCGCCGCCTGGGCGCCTTCATGGGCGTGATGGTGGATGCCGAAGCCCCGGGCGAGATCCCGGCCATCGAGGAGGTCTTCGCATGATCGGCCAGACCCTGCGCCTCAAGGTGGCCGCCGTCAGCGACATCGCCCCCGGCCTGCGCCACCTGCGCCTGGTGGCGGCGGACGGCGGTAAGCTGCCCCCCGCCGCAGCCGGCGCCCACATCCAGCTGGTGCTCGCCGGGCCGGGCCGCAGCTTCCGCAACGCCTACTCCCTGGTCAGCCGGCCCGGCGCCCGCGACGCCTGGGACATCATCGTGCGGCGGGTGCCTGCGTCCCGCGGCGGCTCGGCCTACATCCACGAACAGCTGCAGGCCGGCGACACGCTGGAGGCCGGCTGGCCGGGCAACCTGTTCGCCCCGGTGCGCACCGCCCGCCGCCACCTGATGATCGCCGGCGGGATCGGCATCACGCCCTTCCTCTCCTACCTGGCCGACTTCGCGATGAGCGGCGGCGAGCACGCCCTCCACGTGTGCTGCCGCGAAGCCGAGAAGGACGTCTTCGCCCCCTGGCTCGCCGGCCGCAGCGGCGTGGCCTTTCACTGGGACGCCGACGGCCACCGCCTCGACATCCCGGCCCTCCTCGCCGCCCAGCCCGCCGGCACCCACCTGTACGTGTGCGGCCCGGCCGCCATGAACGACGAGGTGATCGCCGCCGCCGCGGCCGCCGGCTGGCCCGCCCGCCACGTGCATTGCGAGCACTTCGGCGCGGCACCGGCGGGCGGCGCGGCCTTCCGCGCCTTCCTGGCGCGCTCCGGCGTCGAGGTGCAGGTGGGCGAGGACGAGAGCCTGCTCGACGCCATCGAGCGGGCCGGCGTGGCCGCCCCCTGCCTGTGCCGCGGCGGCGCCTGCGGCGTGTGCGTGGCCCCGCTGCTGGAGGGCGAGGCCGAGCACCGTGACCACTTCCTGTCCCCCGCCGAGCGCGACGCCGGCCGCCTGATCATGCCCTGCGTGTCGCGGGCCAAGGGCGGACGGCTGGTGCTGGATTTGTGAAACCACCCCTGCAAGAGCGAATCGAGGAGCCCGCCATGAGCATCGCCTTCAAGCCCGCAGAAACCTTCCGCGGCGACTACAGCTACCGCAACAGCGACGCCGCCATCCTGCGCTTCCCCTTCCCCTTCCCGGAAGACCGCTACATGTACAGCGTCAACATCGAGCCGCACACCCGGAGCGGCCCGAGCGACGTGTATCTGCACGCCTTCGACGTGGATGAGCACTACATCGCCGAATGCCGCGACAAGGCCATCACCCTCGAGCGCGACCCCAGCCGCTGCCAGGCGCTGCCGCACATGATGATGGCCCAGTGGGACACCCTCGAACTCTTGATGGAGAGCCTCTCCGCCGACTACCCGGAACTCTTCAGCCTGACCAAGGAAGGCGACGACTTCGGCAGCCGCTGGACGTGGGTCAACCGCCCGCTGGGCATCGAGCAGAGCTTCGTCTTCGGCGACGCAGAGACCCTGCCCTGCGAACCCTTCGAATACATCACCCGCCAGGCCCAGGGTGACTTCGCGATCTGCGACCAGCGCGACGACAACCTCTACATGGACGCCGGCATGGTCACCTCCCAGGCCGACTGGTCGCTGGCCTTCGACGTCGGCATGAGCTTCATGGAATGGCACGGCCCGGTGCCGCTGGCCCATCAGGCCGGCGTCTTCGAGCGCGCCCTCAAGTACCTGCTGATGCTGCGCCTGGGCCAGCCGGTGCGCCGCCTCAACTGGACGATGAGCATCAACCCGCGCCTCGACACCTCGCCCGAGAGCTACCCCGAATGGGGCCCCGACCGGGCCAGCGTCACCCCCGCCAACGCCGGCCACAAGGTGCACCTGCGGGTCGAGCTGCAAACCCTGTGGCGCCTGCCGCGCAGCAACGCGATTTTGTTCCCGATCCGCTGCTACCTCGCCTCCCTCGACGACCTCGCCCGCGTCCCCAAGTGGGGCAAACGCCTGCACCGGGTGCTCGCCACGCTGCCGCCCCAGCTCGTCGAATACAAGGGCCTCACCCGCTACCTGCCCGCCGCCCTCGAATGGCTGGCCCGCCACGACGACGGCGCCGAACTGCCCGCCGGCACCGAAGCCGGCGTGAGCGCCCTCGCGCCACGCTGAACAGCGCCCTTCCCCGCCAAAACGCCCCATGAATCCCCTCTCAAACACGCACGCAAAGGAAACCGCCATGAACGCCAGCACCCAGATGACCCCCGTCGGTATCGGCTCCGAATGGAGCCCCCAGTGGCTGCTCACCCCCGCGCAGAAAGCCCTGCAGGCCGACCTGATCGCCCTGTGCGAAACCACCCTGCGCCCCAACGCCATCGAGAGCGACAAGAAGTACATCTACCCGCGCAAGAACTTCGAGGCCCTCGCCGCCCTGGGCCTGCTGAGCCTCACCATCCCCAAGGAGCTCGGCGGCCGCGGTGAGAACCACCTGTGCGCCGCGATGGTGGTCGAGACCATCGCCCGCTACGGCTGCCCCTCCACCGCCATGTGCTACACCATGCACCTGGGCGCCTGCGCCGCGGCGCTGCTGCGCCACC
>JAKLLM010000335.1 GCA_023150125.1 Zoogloea sp. | reverse complement strand
TCGGCGAGCGCGTCGCCGGTGGGGGCGAGCAGCAGCCCGTGAGTGGCCGCCGCGAAGGCCAGCAGGCAGCCTGCCACCAGCAGCGCCACGCGCCACGCCAGGCCGCGTGGCGGGGAGCTGGGCGGCTCAGGCCGGGCCCTAGGGGGCACTGACATCGGGCGCGGGGGCGCTGGCGGGCTGCGGTTTGCCGTAGGTCTTGAAGCGGATGATCACCTCGGCCATCTCGGCGTCCGACAGGATGCTCGGCGTGCCCATCTGGCAGGCGCGCCAGTAGTGTTCGCAGAGGGTTTCGAATTCGATGGCGAGGGCCAGGGTGCGGCGCAGGTCGGCGCCGAAGACGAGCATGCCGTGGTTGGCCAGCAGGCAGGCGCAGCGGCCTTCGAGGGCGGCCAGGGCGCCGTCGGAGAGGGCCTGGGTGCCGAAGGTGGCGTAGGGCGCGCAGCGGATGTCGTTGCCGCCGAAGCGGGCGATCATGTAGTGGAAGGCCGGGATGTCGCGCCGGTGGCAGGCCAGCGCGGTGGCGAAGGGCGAGTGGGCGTGGAGCACGGCGCCGGCCTCCGGGTGGGCGGCCAGGATGTCGCGGTGGATGCGCCATTCGCTGGAGGGGGCGAAGGGGCCGCGCCAGCTGCCGTCCATCGCCACCAGGGCCATGTCGTCCCGGTGGCAGTCTTCGTAGGGGCGGCCGCTGGGGGTGATCAGGAAGCCGTCGCGGCAGCGCACGCTGGCGTTGCCGGCGGTGCCCCGGTTGAGGCCGCTGGCGGCCATCGCCCGGGTGGTGACGAGGAGGCCGTCGCGCAGTACGGTTTCGTTCATGGAGGGGCTCCGGGGGTCAGTGGCCGGCGAGGCCGTCGGGCGGGAGGATGCCGAACTCTCCGATGATGCCCCACACGAGGCCCGCGGGGGTGACGTCGAAGGCCGGGTTGCAGGCGGCTGTGTCGGCCGGGGCGAGGTGGATGCGGGCGGTGTCGCCGTCGTCGGTGAGGCCGGTGAGGATGCGGACTTCGTCGGCGCTGCGCTCCTCGATTGGGATGGCGCCGCCGCCCGGGCAGCCGAAGTCGATGGTCGAGCGCGGCGCGGCGATGTAAAAGGGCACGCTGTGGGCACTGGCGGCGAGGGCCTTGAGGTAGGTGCCGATCTTGTTGGCGGTGTCGCCGTTGGCGGCGATGCGGTCGGCACCGACGATGACGCAATCGACCCGCCCCTCGGCCATCAGCCAGCCGGCGGCGTTGTCGGCGACGAGGGTGTGGGGCACGCCGGCGCGGGCGAGTTCCCAGGCGGTGAGGAGGCCCTGGTTGCGCGGCCGGGTCTCGCTGACCCACACGTGGATGTCCAGGCCGGCGGCGTGGGCGGCGTAGATGGGAGCGAGGGCGGTGCCGTGGCCGCAGGTGGCGAGCCAGCCGGCGTTGCAGTGGGTCATTACCTGCAGCGGGCCGCTGCGGCCGGCGGCGAGGGACTGCAGCATGGCGAGGCCGTGGCGGCCGATGGCGGCATTGGCGGCGGCGTCGCCGGCGCGGATGTCCTCGGCGGCAGCCCAGGCGGCGGCGCTGCGTTCGCTGGCGGGCAGGGGGCGGAGGGCGGCCTGCATGCGGTCGAGGGCCCAGTGGAGGTTGACCGCGGTCGGGCGGGTCGCCCGCAGGCAGGTGTCGGCGGCCTGCAGGGCGGCGTCGGACGCGTCGTGGCGCAGTGCCAGGGCGATGCCGAAGGCGGCGGTGGCGCCGATCAGCGGGGCGCCGCGCACCTGCATGTCGCGGATCGCGGCAGCAGCGGCTTCGAGGCTGTCGAGGCGCACGAAGATCTCGCGCCAGGGCAGCCGGGTCTGGTCGAGGATGACGATCTGGTCGCCGTCGCGGCGCAGGGTGGGGCAGGTGTCGGGCACGGTCGGGTCCTGTCGGGCGGTGGGCGTGATTGTAGCGGCTGGGAGGCCTCGGGCGGTGCCGGCGGCTGGCCGCGCCGGGCGGCATCTGACAGAATCCGCAGGCCATTTGAGGAGTGTCTGCCATGCCCTGTTTCCCCGCACCCATCGTGTCCCGTCTGCCGGCCGTCGGCACCACCATCTTCACGGTCATGTCGCGCCTGGCCCAGGAGTGCGGGGCGATCAACCTTTCACAGGGGTTTCCCGACTTCAGCGCCGAGGACGTGCTCTTCGAGCGGGTCGCCCACTGGATGCGGGCCGGCCACAACCAGTACGCACCGATGGCCGGGGTGCCGGCGCTGCGGGCGGCGATCGTGGCCAAGGTGGAGGCCCTCTACGGCGCCGCCTACGACCCGGAGCACGAGGTGACGGTGACCGCCGGAGCCACCCAGGCGCTGTTCACCGCGGTGGCGGCGCTGGTGCATCCGGGCGACGAGGTGATCGTCTTCGAGCCGGTGTACGACAGCTACGTGCCGGCCATCGAGCTGCAGGGCGGCGTGGTGCGCCGGGCCCGCCTGTCGGCGCCGGATTACCGCCCCGACTGGCAGGCGGTGCGGGCGCTGGTGACGCCGCGCACGCGGATGATCATGATCAACACGCCCCACAACCCGACCGGCACCGTGTGGACCGCCGCCGACCTGGCCGAGCTGGCGGCGATCACCCGCGATACGGGCATCGTGGTGGTGTCGGACGAGGTGTACGAGCACATCGTCTTCGATGGCCAGCCCCACCAGAGCGTGGCGCGCTTCCCCGAGCTCGCCGACCGCAGCGTGATCGTCTCGAGCTTCGGCAAGACCTACCACGTCACGGGCTGGAAGGTGGGCTACGTGCTGGCCCCGCGGGAGCTGATGGCCGAGTTCCGAAAGGTGCACCAGTTCAACGTGTTTACCGTGAACACGCCGGTGCAGCTGGCCCTCGCCGACTACATGGCCGACGCCTCGCGCCACCTGGGGCTGGCGGCCTTCTACCAGGAAAAACGCGATTTCTTCCGGGCCGGCCTGGCCGCTACGCGCTTCGAGGCGCTGCCCTGCGCCGGCACGTATTTCCAGACCGTCCGCTATGCGGCCATCTCGGACCGGCCCGACACCGACTTCGTCGACTGGCTGACCCGCGAGGTCGGCGTGGCGGCGATCCCCCTGTCGGCCTTCTTCGGCGACGGGCGCGACGAGAGGGTGATCCGCTTCTGCTTTGCCAAGCGCGAGGACACCCTGGCCGCGGCTTTCGAGCGCCTGCAGCGCTTCTGCTAAACTCGAAAGCCAACTTCGGAGCCCCGGCCGTGCGCAACCTCGCCCTGTTCATCCTCTTCCTGATCGGTCTTTTCTATGTCCGGCGCGCCCTGCGCGGCGGGCTCGGGCAGGGCGGCCGGAAGCCGGCGGGCGACGCCCCGGAGGGCGCCCCGGCGGCGCCGCGCGCCGAGGTGCAGGACTTCGAACAGATGGTGGCCTGCGCCCATTGCGGCCTGCACGTGCCGGAGAGCG
>JAKLLM010000334.1 GCA_023150125.1 Zoogloea sp. | reverse complement strand
CCGAGGCCACCACCAGCGCGATCCACCGGGCCGCCCTGGCCAGCGACGCCGCCCGCCACACGGCGCTGACCCACCTGTTCACCGGCCGCCCGGCCCGCGCCATCGTCAATCGCCTGATGCGCGAGCTCGGCCCACTGGGCGGCCCGCCGCCGGCCTTCCCCCTCGCCACCACCGCCATCGCGCCCCTGCGCGCCGCTGCGGAAGCCGCCGGCAGCGGCGACTTCTCGCCCCTGTGGTGCGGCCAGAACGCCAGCGGCTGCCGCGCCGTGCCTGCCGCCGAGATCACCCGGGCGCTGGCCGGCGGCTTTGCCAACGGTTTTGCCAAATAAGGGCGGATTCGTGTTCCGGAAGCTCCGCATCGTCGTGCTGCTGCTCATTCTCGCCACCGTCGCGCTGGGCGCCTGGCGCAGCGGCGCGCGGGCCACCGAGTGGAAGCACACCCTGCACGCCACCGTGTATCCGATCGCTGCCGACGCCTCGCCCCAGACCCGGGCCGGCGTGGCCCGGCTGTCGGCCGACGACTTCGCGCCGATCGCCGACTGGCTGCAGGACGAGGTGCGCCGCCACGGGCGGGAGGTGCTGCGGCCGCTGGCGATCCATGTGGCGCCGCCGGTCGAAGCGCTGCCGCCGCCCTTCCCCGCCGGCGGCGGGCCGGTGGCCGTGGGGCTGTGGAGCCTGCAGCTGCGCTTCTGGGCCTGGCGCCACGATGCCACCCCGGGGCCGCGCCCGGACGTGCGCCTGTTCGTGCTCTACCACGACCCGGCACGCACGCCGCGGCTCGACCATTCGGTGGGCCTGCGCAAGGGGCAGATCGGCATCGTGAAGGCTTTTGCCAGCCGCGACGAGGGGCCGCGCAACGCGGTGGTGATCGCCCACGAGCTGCTCCACACCCTGGGCGCCAGCGACAAGTACGACCCGCAGAGCCTGGCGCCGGTCTTCCCCGAGGGCTACGCCGAGCCCGACCGCCAGCCGCTCCACCCCCAGCACCTGGCCGAGATCATGGCCGGGCGCTTCGCCCTTGCGGAAGGCCGGCTGGCGATGCCCGACCGGCTGGGCCAGACCCTCATCGGCCCGCAGACGGCGGCCGAGATCGGCCTCTTGCGGGCAGACTGAAACCCCGGCGGCGCCAGCAAGGGCGCGCACCGGGGCTCACGTATATTCCGGGAAGCGGGCAGCCAAGCCCGCCCCTTGCAGGCCTACTTGATGACTTCGATGATCTCGACGCCCATCGCGTAGAGGCCGGGCTGGGCCAGGCCGTCGCACCGACGCACCTGCACCCGGGCGTGGAGGGGCTGGTAGACACCCCCCGGCCCGGCAGGCAGCACGGCGATCTCGAAGATCTCGTTCATGCGCGGGACGTGGCTGGAATGGATCGTCATGCCACCGACGCTCAGTTCGACGCAGGTGCCGACCACCGGGGCGGATTGCCCGTCGAGCCTGATCCCCACCTTGCAGCCCAGCGGAATGCGACGGTCGCGTCGCCTTTCTGTCATGCGGTCCATGCGATTCACTCTTGCTTGCCAAGCACGCACCTTACGAAAGTCGGCCCGGCGCCGCAAGGCTCACAGACGCTTGCAGGCAGCCCCTCAGGTGCCCGGGCGGGCGGCGCTGCGCAGGAGGCGGATCTCGCCGTAGGCGACCCGCCGCGGGAAGGGGCGGGCGCTCTCGATGCCGGTCTGCCAGGTGAGCACCTCGTAGCCCCCGAAGCCCGGCTGGGCGGCGAGCCGCGCGGCGTGGCGGGTGAACACCTGGCGGGCCTCCCCGTCGCCGCCGTTGTGCACGGCCTTCATGCGCATCGCGAGGATGTAGTGGTCGTCCGCCGGGCGGGCCTCCTCGACGACCCAGTTGGGCGCCAGCGGGTCGGCCACCACGTAGAAGGCCAGCGCCGCGGCGGCGATCGGCAGCTTCAGGTGGCCGGCGTCCGACACCAGCACCAGCCCGGCCGGCAGGGCCAGCCAGTCCTGCCCGGGGGGCGTGGTGCTGCACCCGGCGAGGAGCGCCAGCGCAAGGGCCGGCAGCAGGCGTCGCGGCTTCATGGGCTCAGAGGTAGTTGAAGAGGGACAGGTTGGAAACCTTCAGGAAGCTCTGCTGGGCCGCCTCGAGGTAGAGCTTCTGCTCGGTGAGGTTGCTGACCGCCTCGGCGTAATCCACGTCCTGCAGGCGCGACAGGGTTTCCTCGTACTGCAGGTCCATGCTGCTGTTGATGTTCTGCTGGGTCTCGACCTCGACCATCCGCGAGCCGACGCCCGAGCGGACCCGGGAGATGCTCTCCTGGGCCGCGTCCATCCCGGCGATGGCCTGGTTGCCGCCGAAGCGGGTGGCCGCCGGGTTGCCCGAGTTGAGGGCGCTGACGAAGTTGCCCAGCACATCGAAGGTGGTGGCCACCTTGGAGACGCTGAACTCGTCACCGCTGGCCGGCGTGCCGCTGAGGCTCAGGCTGACGCTGCCGAAGGCCAGCGTGGTGTCGCTGCCGCTGGTGGTGACGGTCGGGGCGATCGGCGAGGCGCGGTTGGGGTCGGTGGTGGTGTCGAAGACCTGGTAGCTCGGGCCTGCGCCCACCTCCACCACGTAGTTGTGATCGTTGTAGCCCGACAGGGACAGGCCGGACACCAGCGCCGAGCCGGTGTTGCCGGCGGCGCTGAGCGCGAAGGCCGAGCCCGAACCGGCGCGGATGGTGTTGAAGATGTCCTCGCCGGAGCTGGTGATCGGCAGGTTGCGGGAGGCCGAGATCTGCAGCGTGCGGGCCCCCTGGTCGCCCTGGTACTGGACGCCGGCGGCCAGGCTGCCGCTGAAGGGCATGGCGTTGCTGCGATAGCCGCCGAACACGAAGTCGCCGGTGGAGTCCTGGCTGTTGGCGATGCCCAGCAGCGCGTCGAACTGCTGGGTGATGTCGGCGCCGATGGCGGCCTGTTCGCGCGACGAATAGGTGCCGTTGCCCGACTCGACCGCCCGGGTGCGCACGTAGGTGACGATGTCGGTGGCCGCGTCGAGCTTGCTGTCGACCAGCTTGAGGGCGTCGTTGGCGTAGCCCTGGTTGGCGGCGTAGAGGCTGTTGACGCTCTTCGACTGGGACACCTCGAGGGCCCGCGCCGAGGCGACCGGGTCGTCCGAGGGGCGCAGGATGCGCCGGCCGGTGGCCACCTGCTCCTGGGTGTCGAGCAGGCGGCTGTTCTGCTTCTGGATGGAAGCGAGGCCGGAGTCGTAGATCATGCCGGTGGTGACACGCATGATGGCTTTTCCTTTGTGCGGGCTGGCAGGCGGGCTCAGCGACCGAGGGAGAGGACTTCGTCGAAGAGCTTGGAGGCGATGGTCATCACCTTGCTCGACGCCTGGTATGCCTGTTGATAACGGATCAGGTTGGCCGCTTCTTCATCGAGATTCACCCCGGCGATCGACTGTTGGGCGTCGCGGTTGACCTGCACTTCGCGTGACTTGTTGCCCACCGAGCTGACCAGCTGGGAATACACCGACTGGAGGGTGGCCGAGGGTTGGCCGTCGGCGGAAAGCATCAGCTTGGAGGTCTGCAGCTGGCCGAGGGCCACCGCGTTGCGGCTGTCGGAGACACCGCTGGCGTTGGGGCCGAGGGTGAAGCTGTCCTGGTCCTTGAGGGCGCCGGCGATCGAGAAGGACACGCCGCCCACCGCGATGGTCATGCCGCTCTGGTAGGGCAGCGAGGCCACCGGGGCCGCGAGGGTGACCGGACTGCCGTTGAGCAGGGTGTAGGTGACCGGCAGCGAGGCCGGGAAGCCCGTGAGGCTGCCACCTGCATAGGTGAGCTTGAGGGGCGCGCTGCTGGTGCCGAAGGCACCGCCGGCGATGCTGGTGGTGCTGCTCACCACCGGCGCGGTGATGCTGCCGGTGCCGAGGTTGGAGGCATTGGCGGCGGAGGTGATCGGGGCGCCGGCGGCGATCATGCGGGTGTCGGTGATCGACACGTCGAGGCTGGACGCGGCGTGGCGCGTGGGCTGGATCAGGAAGCTGTCGCCCACCCAGGAGGTGGCGGCCGGCGTGATCGACAGGCCCACGTCGGCGGCACTCACCGAGCGCCCGTCGGACACGCGGGTCAGCGCGTAGCCGCCGACGGTGTCGGTGAAGGTGAGCCGGTAGTCTTCGCCGGCCAGCTTCGAGATGTCGTCGTACTGCACATCCGGCGTGGTGGTGGTGGCATTGGCGTAGCGCTGGATGCTGACGCTCGGGATGGTGAAGAAATCGGTGCCGAGGTTGCCGTTGAGATCCTGGCCGAGCTTGTGCTGGGCATTGAAGGCGGTGCTGATGCCGATGGCCAGCAGGCCGAGCTGGTTCTGGGTCGAGTCCAGCGCCGAGGCGCGCATGTTGAGCAGGCCGCCGAGCTTGCCGCCGCCGAGCAGGCTTTCGGGGATCGTGATCGCCCCGCCGTTCTGGGTGAGGATGTTGACCGCCAGCCGGCTCTGGTCGGCGATCGAGGGCAGCGCCTCGAGGCGGGTCGGGGTGGTGCCGATCACCAGGGGCTGGCCGGTGCCGATGAACACCGACATCGAGCCGTCGGCAGCGGTGCTGGTGGACACGCGGACCAGCTGGTTGAGCTCCTTCACCAGCTGGTCGCGGGTATCGAGGAGGTCGTTGGCGGGCTGGGCAGAGCCGGCCTGCTGGGCGATGGTGATCTTGTTGTTCACCTCGGCGATGTTCTTCGCGTAGGTGCTGATCTGGCTGACGGTTTCCTTGATCTGGCCTTCGACGCCGGAGCGGATCTCGTCGAGGCGTTCGGACAGGTTGTGCATGCGCGACACCAGGCTCTCGGCGGTGGACAGCATGGATTGGCGGGCCGGGACGCTGGCGGGGTTGGCCGCAACCTCCTGGATGCCGCCGAAGAAATCCTGCAGGGCCGGGCTGAGGCCGACGGTGGGGTCGGCCAGCATGTTGTCGATCTGGCTGATCTCGGTGCTGAAGGTGTCGTACTCGTTGAACTTGGTGTCGGCGGCCAGCACCTGGTTGGTCAGGAAGGTGTTGTAGGCGCGCTTGACGGTGTCGACCTTGGTGCCTTCGCCGAAGAAGCCCGCGCCGGTGAACATCGCCGGGTTGGTGCTCTGCTCGATGCGCTGGCGGCTGTAGCCCGTGGTCCCGGCGTTCGAGATGTTGTGGCTGGTCGTCGACAGGCCCGCCTGGGCGGCGTTGAGTCCGGTGAGACCGATGCTGAAGAGGCTGGCGCCCATGATCCGCGTCCTTGGTTCATGTATCTAAGCGATGAACAGCAAGTTCTTTGCCAGTTTGCGTGCCGCGACGCAAAACAGCGGATCAGGCGCTGCGGGTGCTGCTCGCGGCCAGGGCGGTGCGCAGGGTGTTGCCGTTGATGATGCGGGCCAGCTTGTCGGCGTAGTTGGGGTCGGTGGCGTAGCCGGCCGCCTGCAGGCCGCGGGCGAAGGCGGTGGCGTCGTCCTGGCC
>JAKLLM010000333.1 GCA_023150125.1 Zoogloea sp. | reverse complement strand
CGGCCCGCATGCACAGCCAGTACCTGCGCCAGCTCTTCCTCAACGACTTTCTCTCGGAGGGCCGCTACCTGGTGGACGGCCGGCCGGTGTCTCTTTCCGACCTCGACACCCCGAGCTACTGCGTCGGCACCGTCACCGATCACGTGGCGCCGTGGCGCTCGGTGCACAAGCTGCACTACCTCACAAGCGTCGACCTGCGCTTCGTGCTCACCAGCGGCGGCCACAATGCCGGCATCGTCAACCCGCCCGGCCAGCCCCGGCGCCACTTTCAGGCCCTCGACCGGCCGGCCGGCGAAAACTACATCGCGCCCGACGAATGGCTGGCCCTCGCCCCCCGCCACGAGGGCTCCTGGTGGCCCGACTGGTCGGCCTGGCTGGCGGCCCGCTCGGGCGCCCCGGTGGCTCCGCCGCCAATGGGCGCCGCCAGCCACCCGGCGCTGGGCGATGCCCCCGGCACCTACGTGCTCGAAAAATAAGCCCCCGCAGCAGGCCGAAAGACATGCGCAACATCAAACTCACCTGGGTGGCCCTCATCACCGGCCTCACCCTTTTATGGCTGCAGGCCGAGCCCATCCTCACCGCCAGCTACCCCTTCTTCACCCTGCGCGCGGCCATCCTGCAGTACACCGGCATCCTCGGCATCGGCGTGATGAGCGTCGGCATGCTGCTGGCCCTGCGCCCGGTGCGCGTCGAGCCCTGGCTCGGCGGCCTCGACAAGGCCTACCGGCTGCACAAGTGGCTGGGCATCACCGGCCTGGTGATCGCCATCACCCACTGGGCCTGGGTCAAGGTGCCCAAGTGGGCGGTCGGCTGGGGCTGGCTCGTGAAACCCAAACGCGGCCCGCGGGCCGAGGAGACGGTGGCGATCTTCCGCTTCTTCCGGGAGCAGCGCGACCTGGCCGAGAGCATCGGCGAGTGGGCCTTCTACGCCGCGGTCGTGCTGATCGCCATCGCGCTGATCAAGCGCTTTCCCTACCGGCACTTCTTCAAGACCCACCGGCTGCTGGCGGTGGTGTACCTGCTGCTGGTCTTCCACGCGGTGGTGCTGATGAACTTCGGCTACTGGAGCCAGCCCGTCGGGCCGGTGATGGCGCTCCTGATGGCCGGCGGCAGCGTCGCCGCGGTGATGTCGCTGCGGCGCAAGGTGGGCGCCCGCCGGCGGGCCCTGGGGACGATCGAGGCGCTGGTCCACCACCCGGACAACCGGGTGCTGAAGG
This sequence comes from Zoogloea sp., assembly GCA_023150125.1. Lineage (GTDB taxonomy): Bacteria > Pseudomonadota > Gammaproteobacteria > Burkholderiales > Rhodocyclaceae > Zoogloea. The sequence continues at coordinate 2,198 of JAKLLM010000333.1, read as the reverse complement.
TGTCGATCAAGCTGCAGGACCACTGGCCCGGCCACGAGGCCGGACAGTTCGCCTTCGTCACCTTCGAGCGGTCCGAGGGTGCCCACCCCTTCACGATCTCCTCGGCCTGGCAGGGCGACGGGCGGATGTCCTTCCTGATCAAGGGCATCGGCGACTACACCGGGCAGTTGCCGGACACGCTGCGGGTCGGCCAGCCGGTGACGGTGGAAGGCCCCTACGGCCGCTTCAGCTTCGCCGGCGAAAAAACCCGCCAGGTGTGGGTGGCCGGCGGCATCGGCATCACGCCCTTCATCGCCCGCATGCAGGCCCTGGCGCTGGCGCCCGACGGCCGCGAGGTGGACCTTTTCTACAGCACCAGCGCGCCGGATGCGGTGTTCATCAACAAGGTGCGCCAGCGTGCCGAAGATGCCGGCGTGAAGCTGCACGTGCTGGTCAGCCAGCGGGACGGGCGGCTCGACGCCCGGCGCATCGCCGCGGCGGTGCCCGGCTGGAAGACGGCGGATTTCTGGTTCTGCGGCCCGGCGGCCTTCGGCGGCGCGCTGCGGGAGGCCTTGACTGCCCAGGGCCTTCCGGCGGCCGACTTCCACCAGGAGCTCTTCGACATGCGCTGAGGCGCGCGCCCGTCTCAAGGAAACGCAGGGCCACCCCAGGTTTCCTTGAACCCCCTCCGGGGGTGGGTTGGGCGGCGCCCGGCCCTGGGGGCGCTCAGCGCGCCGCGCAGGCGGCGGCCTGGGCGGCCGGCGAGGCCTCGCGGATCGGCACGTTGATCAGCGCGGCCAGGCTGGCCAGCACGATGTCGGCGATCCACATGCTGTCGTAGTTGCCGAACTCCACCAGCGCCAGGCCACCCAGCCAGGCGCCAAAAAACGCCCCGATCTGGTGGGACAGCAGCGTGAGCCCGAACAATGTGCCCAGGTAGCGCAGCCCGAACAGCTTGCCCACCAGGCCGGCGGTGGGCGGCACGGTGGCCAGCCAGGTGAGGCCGAGGCCGAAGGCGAAGAGGTAGAAGGTGAGATCGGTCTTGGGCGCCACCAGGTAGAGCCCCACCATCACCGCCCGCGAGGCGTACATCCCGAACAGCAGCCACTTCATGCGGTAGCGCTGGCAGGCCCAGCCCGCGGCCAGCCCACCGACGATGTTGGCCAGCCCGATCAGTGCCAGGGAGTTGGCCGACACGCTGCCCGGCAGCCCGCAGAGGTCCACCGCCCCGGGCAGGTGGGTGGCCAGGAAGGCGATGTGGAAGCCGCAGGTGAGGAAACCGGCGTGCAGGCACCAGTAGCTGCGGTCGGAGAAGGCCACGCGCAGCTGGTCCGCCATGCCACCGCTCACCGCCGCGCCGCCCTCCGGGTGCTCGGCCTTGTGGCGCAGCGGCCAGGCCAGCGGGATCGTCAGCAGCGTGACCGCCGCCAGGCCGAACAAGGCCGTCACCCAGCCGAAACCGGCGATCAGCCACTGGGACAGCGGCGCGAAGACGAACTGCCCGAAGGAGCCGCCGGCGTTGATGAAGCCCGACGCAAAGGCCCGCCGCTCGGCCGGCAGGCGCGCCGCGACGGCCCCCAGCAGCACCGAGAAACTGCCCGCGCCAGCGCCCGCGGCGACCAGCACGCCGAGGCACAGGGTGAGCCCCAGCCGGCTGTCCACAAACGGCGTGAGCGCCAGGCCGACGGCCATCATGGCGGCGCCGGCGAACAACGAGCCCCCCGGCCCGTAGCGGTCGGCCACCGCGCCGAAGAGCGGCTGCGACACGCCCCACATGATCTGGGCGACGGCCAGCGCGAAGCTGATCGCGGCGATGCCCAGGCCGGTGGCCTCGTTGATCGGCGCCACGTAGAGCCCGAGGGTCATCCGCACGCCCATCGTCACCATCAGCACGCTGGCGGCGGCGAGCACCAGCAGCCAGAACGAAGCGGACGGCGAGGCGGAAGGGGTCGGGTGGGAACTCATGGCGCGGCTCTGAATGCTGCCTGGTTTTCAGGGCCGGGCAGCATCCCGCAGGCGCGACGCCAAGTCAATCAGGGCTTACGGCTACGCAGGATCGCCAGAGCCGCCGGGAAGTCGTAGGCGGCGAGGGCCTGTTCGAAGCCCGCGGCGGCGTCGCCGAGGGCGCTCTTGATGAGCGGCGCGGCCTCGCGGGCCTGCTTCATCACCATCACGTTGCCCTCGGCGAGGAAGGCGTCGATGCGCCGGAGGGTTTCTTC
>JAKLLM010000003.1 GCA_023150125.1 Zoogloea sp. | reverse complement strand
GCGGGTGCTGGTGGATGAGCCGGTCTGTGCGGCCTTTGCCGCGCAGGTCCGGGAGGATGACGAGCTGCATGAGGTCGTCGGCTGGCTGAAGCGCCGCGCCGTGCGCTGAGTTGCGGCGTGGAGGCGCCACGCCGTGCCGGCCGATGCGCCGCCGTGATGACATCCGGCAAGTATTAAATTCATCAAAAAGCTCAAGATCGACATTCTCCTGCCGAAACTCATACATCTGGGTTCTGCTGTGAGCATATGAACTTTCGACTCTTGATGCTGGGTTTGTCGGTGGCGCTGTTTGCGGGCAGTGCCGCGGCCGACGGGCCGTGCTGGGCGGACGAGCGTTGCGTCCGGATCACCGGCGTGGGCCTCGCCGCGGTGCGGCCGGACGACGAACGCCCGCACAACCTCAAGCAGCTCGCCGCGATCCGCGCCGCCAAGCTCGAGGCGCTGCGCTCGCTGGCCGAGCAGGCCCACGGCGTCACGTTGCAGTCCCGCAGCCAGGCGGAGAAATCCGAGATGGGCGCGGACAGCATCGTGGTGGAGTCGGGGGCGACGCTGAAGGGTGTCCGCTTCATCAGGGTCGAGCCCGTCGACCCCGGAATCTACCAGGCCGTCGCCGAGCTCGACGTCCGGTACTGACCGACCTGCCCCGGGTGGGCTGGTGCAGCCCGGGGCCTCGAATTCATCGAAGAGGAAACAACAACATGAAGATCCTTACCACCGCCCTGTTGCTCTCCGCCCTGCTGTCCGGCTGCGGCACGGTTGCCAAGCAGGAAGACTGCTGCGGCGCCCCGAAGGAAGTCGTCTATGTGGACAAGCCGGTTGCCGAATGCACCCGAAACGTCCAGGACGTCACCCAGGTGTCGCCGTGCCAGGTGTGCTCGCGCTTCCAGGTGTCCGTCCGCGCCGACAGCGCCTGCGCGCGCTAAACAAGGAGAGCAGACATGCGAAAGATCATTCTGGCGCTGGGCGCCGCGTTCTTGTGCACCAACGCGCTGGCCGAATTCCCGGCCTTCCCGGCCACGGTGCAGATCGGCGGCGGGGCCGCGTCGAACACCCTTAACCAGGTCAGCAGCTTCCTGGCCACCCAGCTGGCGCGCAACCGCGACATCAAGAATGTCTCCGACAGCCGCATCGCGGTGGCGTCCTTCGTCAACATGACCACCCTCGACGAGACCGACAAGCTGGGCATGACGCTGGCCGAGAACCTCATGCACGAGATGTATGTGCGCGGTTTCGGCGTTGTCGACTTCAAGGCGCGGGACCACGTGAAGGTGCGCAGCAACGGTGACTTCGTGTTCAGCCGCGACGTGGCCGAGCTGCGCCGGAACCACAACATCCATTATTTCCTGGCCGGGACGCTGGCCCGCAACGGCGACGGGATCGTCATCAATGCCCGCCTGATCCAGGCCGACAGTGGGATCATCGTCTCGTCGGGGCAGGCCTTCCTCAATAACCGCGACCTCAACTACATCCTGAGCGATGCCAACCGTGGCGCGGTCGAGAAGGTGGTCGTCGAGCGCAGCGTGGTGCCGCCGCTCAAGCCCAATACCGTCTTCATCCGCTGAGGGCGCCGCAGGTGCGGCGGGGCGGCGGGCTAGGGCACGAGCAGGTAGCCGCCACCGAGCGGGTATTTGCTGCCCGGCCGGCGCGCTCCGCCCGGAAAACGCAGGCTGTGTTCATCGATCTGCTGCGGCCTGAGGTAGCCGTCGGCCTGCAGCAGATCGACCCGGCCGCCCTCGGCCACCGGCCAGGCCGAAAAGAACAGCACCAGCCCGCGCTGGCTCAGGTCCAGCGGAAAGCGCGTCGTCAGGCTGAAGCTGCCGTCGGGCTCGAGGCGCGGGATCCGCAGTACGGCGGGGAGGCAGCGGATCGTCTCCGCCAGCTGCCTTGCCGCCTCGCTGGCCAGCTGCGCTGCTGCGTCAGTCGGCACCCACTGGCGCAGCAGCGCATAGCCGAGGTTGGTCTCCTCCTGACGGGCCAGCGGCGAGGGGCCGGCCGGCAGGCGGATCTCCTTGATCAGGCGGTCCGTCGTCGCACCTCGAACCTGCAGCCGCAGCACGCCGTCGGCCGTCTCCCGGCCGGGGCGCTCAAGGGCCGCGCCGATACGGTAGATCGCATCGTCCTTCGGGGCGCCCGGGTCTTGCAGGTAGGGTGCCGCGCTCGCCCGCAGCCCGCGCCCGATCAGGGTGCCGAGCGCCATGCCGGCGTGATCGTTGGCTGCGGATGCGCGGGCGCCGATCACGCCTTCCCAGCCATACGCGATGTTCTGGAGCGGCAGGGCGGCGTTGCAGGCGTCGGCGCCGGTTTCCTCCTGCTCGATGTCGGCGGTGAGCTGCAGGCGCTCCTGGGTGATTTCTTCGTGGGTGATCTGGAACTTCTTGAGCCGGAAGGTGGCGCGGACCAGCGTGTTTTCATGGAGATCGCCGCCGATCAGCGCCGACTGGCTGTGGACGACGGCGTTTCCCCGGAGGCCGGCTTCCCACAGGATCTGCCGCAGTGCATCGGAGCGTGCCGTGCCCACGTCGCCCCCGACGATCTGCGCCGTGGCGCTGAGGGGCTGGGCCCAGGCCACGGGCGTGAGGCTCGCGCTCAGGGTGAGCGTGGCGAGCAGCGCGTGTCGGATGCAGGCCGGGCGGAAGCTGGAGGGCATGGTGTCTCGGGGCAGGGCCGGGTCTGGCCGGTTGCGGTAGCCTGGGCGACCGATTCTAGCCTGACGGGCCGGATTGCCAAACCACGTCCAAAGCCGCTCCGGCGAGGGGCGAGAGCGGCCGGCGGCAGGCTGGCCACCGCCCTAGACCAGGGCTTTTTCCAGGTGCTTGATGAGCTCGCGCAGCTCGGAGGCGGTGTTGTGGAGCTGGGCCGAGGCCTGCCCCACGGTGTTCACGTTGCCCGAGGTGGCTTCGATCACGGCGCTTATCTGGTTGATGTTGTCGGTGACCTGGGTGGTCATGTCGGTCTGCTGGTGGAGCATGTTCTCGATCGACTGGGTGTGCTCGGTGGCCGTGTGGCTGAGGGTCCAGATCTCGCGCAGACGCTCGCCGCTCAGGCCGATGCCGCTTGCCGTCTTGCGCACCTGGGCGGAGACGCTGTCCATCGTGTCCACGGCGTTGCGGGACTTCTGGATGATCTCGTCCACGACGCGGGAGATGTCGGCGGTGCTGGAGGCGGTTTTTTCGGCCAGCTTGCGCACCTCGTCGGCGACCACCGCAAAGCCGCGGCCTTGCTCGCCGGCGCGGGCGGCCTCGATGGCGGCGTTGAGGGCCAGCAGGTTGGTCTGGTCTGCGATGTCGCGGATGATGTTGGTGAGTTCGGTGATGCGCCCGATCGACTGGTTCATGTCGACGATCCGGGCCTGGGAGGCGGTGGCGACGGATGCGGCGGAGTCGCTGGCGGCCACGGCCTGCTCCATGTCGGTGATGGCGTCGTGGGCCGTGCCTTCGGTGGAGCGCACGGCCTGGGTGCTTTCGGTCATGTGGCTGGAGATCTCGCCCACCGAGGCGGTCATCTGGTCCATCGCCGAGGCGATGTCGAGAATGCGGTCGTTCTGGGTGGCGCTCGAGCTCACCAGGGCCTGCACCGCCGTGTCGATCTAATTCGAGCGTTGGGCGACGTTCTTGGCCTGGATCGAGACGTCCGAGAAGGTCGAGCGCAGATGGATGCGCAGCGCCTCGAGCTTGAGGATCAGGGGCGACAGCCCCGCGCCGCGATGCTCCAGCCGCTCGCCCAGTCGGCCCTCGTCGATGGCGCAGATGGCATTGCTCACCTTGCTGAGCGGCGTGACGAGGGCGTGCTGGGCGTAGGCGGCGGTGGCCACCCCGAGCCCGCCGGCCAGCACGGCCAGCAGCTGTGCGGGCAGGCCCGCCAGGCTGGCGCTGGCCACCCCGAGGAGGGCCGAACCCGCCGCCAGCGGCCACAGCAGGCGGGCTGGCCGGGCATTGATCACGATGCGCGTGGTTGGCAGGCTGGCGCGCCCCTCGCGGACCGCGGCGTACAGGGCCTCGGTCTCGCGCACCTCGCGCTCGTCGGGCGGGTTGCGCACCGACATGAAGCCGATGATGCGGCCTTGTTCGACGATCGGGGTGACGAAGGCCTCGACCCAGTAGAAGTCGCCACTCTTGGTACGGTTCTTGACCAGCCCGCGCCACGGCTGGCCGGCGGCGATCGTCTGCCACATGTCGGCGAAGGCGGCGGGCGGCATGTCCGGGTGGCGGACGATGTTGTGGTTCTCGCCGATGAGCTCGGCGCGGGTGAAGCCGCTGATCTCCACGAAGGAGTCGTTGGCGTAGGTGATGATCCCGGCCGGGTCGGTCTTGGTGACGATGGGCCGTCCAGGCTGGAGACGGACCTCGTTGCGGGTGATCGGCAGATTCGTTCTCATGGCGTGAGGTCTCGATGTGAGCGGGCTTATCCGGCCGGTAGCCGATCCAGGTTCGGTGCATATTTATTACGGGTTGATTACGGCAGGGCCCGCGCAATGTTTAGCGTGACGATGGGTGCCGGCCGCCGCCCTCTCTGGGGGGGACGCCGCTTTGCATTCTCTTGCCATGTGGCGTTCAAGGACGCAGGGGAATTTCCGTAAGAAAGACAGTGCAATGGAAATGCAGGCCGGGCTCCGCGTTCGGGGTGCAGCGTGAGGGAGTGAGCATGTTTGGTGGAAAGTGGAAGCAGCAGGTCGAGAAGCTGGAGGCGGAGTGTGCCGCGCATCGTGCCCTCAGGCGGGCTCTGGACCGCTCGACGGCGGTGGTTGAGCTGAGTGTCGATGGCGTGGTGCTCGACGCCAACGACAACTTCTGCACGATGATGGGCTTTGAGAGCGGGGGGCTGATCGGGCAGAACCATGCGGCGCTGTGCGACCCCGATTACGTGGGCTCGCCGATCTACCTGCAGTTCTGGGTGGACCTGCGGGCCGGCAAGTTTTTTCGGGGGCGTTTCAAGCGTCGCCACCGGTCCGGCCGGGTGGTCTGGCTGGAGGCCACCTACAACCCGGTGGTGCAGGAAGGCTCCGGCCGCGTGAGCAAGGTCGTCAAGTTCGCTGTCGACGTCACCGAGCAGGTCGAGGAGGAGATCCGCACGAGGGCGCTGGTCACGGCGATCGAGCGTTCGATGGCGATCATCGAGTTTGCGCCGGACGGCACCATCCTGCGGGCCAACGACAACTTCCTCGATCTGATGGGCTACAAGGCCAGCGAGGTGGTGGGCCATCACCACCGGATGTTCTGCGAGGCCGGCCAGGCGGACAGGGCCGACTATGCCGATTTCTGGGCCAGCCTGCGTACCGGCCGTTTCTTCAGCGGCCAGTTCTGCCGCGTGAACCGGCGGGGCGAGCAGGTCTGGCTGGAGGCGAGCTACAACCCGGTGTTCGACCCCGACGGCCAGGTCGCGCGGATCGTCAAGACCGCCTCCGACGTGACCGGGCAGGTCCAGCGTTACCGGGCCGAGCAGGAGAGCGCCGCGATGGCCGCGGCGGCGGCCACCGAGACCGAAAAGATCTCCTCCGAAGGCGAGGCCATCATTCTCGAAACCGTGGCCAAGATCCAGACCATCGCCCAGGCGGTGGATGACGCTGCGGCCCAGGTGGCGAGCTTCGGGCAGCGCACCGCCGAGATCTCCTCGATCACCAATACCATCAAGGAGATCGCCGACCAGACCAACCTGCTGGCGCTCAACGCGGCCATCGAGGCGGCGCGGGCGGGGGAATCCGGCCGGGGGTTCGCGGTGGTGGCCGACGAGGTGCGCAAGCTGGCCGAGCGCACCGCCAAGTCCACCCAGGAGATCACCCGCATGGTCGCCGCCATCGAGGTCGAGAACCGGGCCGTGACCGCCAACATGAACGCCGGCCTCACCCAGGTCGCCGAGGGGGTTGCGCTGGCCAACACCGCGGGGGATGCGATCAAGCGCATCCGCGAGGACGCCCGGCGCGTGGTGGATGTCATCCAGCACATGTCCGAAACCGTCGAGATGGGGCTCTCCGCGGGCCGCTGAGGCCCACCGGCCGGCCTTGGCTGGCGGCTGCGCCGGGTGGGCTCAGCTGGCTTCCCCGGCCTGCGGGCCGAGGACGCGCAGGATTTCCTCTAGGGTCGTGATGCCGGCCTGGACCTTCTCGAGGCCATGCTGGCCGATGCCGCGCAGGCCCTTGCTGCGCACCTTGCGGCGGATCTCCAGCACGCTCGCGCCGCCGCCGATGCAGTCGCGCAGCTCGTCGTCCATCGTCAGCACCTCGTAAAGCGCCACCCGCCCCTTGTAGCCGGTGCCGTGGCAGTCGGTGCAGCCCCGGCCGCGGAAGGTCTGGCGGATGCCGGCAAAGTCGCCGCCCAGCCGGCGGCCGAGGGCGGGGGCGGCGTCGACCTCCTCGCGGCACTTGGGGCACACCTGGCGCACCAGGCGCTGGGCGATGATGCCCTCAAGGGCGCTGGCCACCACGTAGGGCTTGAGGCCCAGGTCGAACAACCGCGCCACGGTGGCCACCGCCGAGTTGGTGTGCAGCGTCGAATACACCAGGTGCCCGGTGAGGGCGGCGTGGAAGGCCACCTCGGCGGTTTCGAAGTCGCGGATCTCGCCGAGCAGGATCACGTCCGGGTCCTGGCGCAGCAGGGCGCGCAGCACGCTCGGGAAGGTCAGGCCGATCTTCTCGCGCACCAGCACCTGGCCGGCCATGTCGAGGTAGTACTCGACCGGGTCTTCGATGGTGACGTAGTTCTTGTCGGGCGTGGCGTCGTGCTGGAGCAGCGAATACAGGGTGGTGGTCTTGCCGCTGCCGGTGGGGCCGGTGGCCAGGATGATGCCCTGGGGCCGGGCCACCATGTCGGTGACGCGGGGCAGGTCGACGGCCGAGAAGCCCAGGTTGGCCAGGCTGTGCACCGCCGAGTTGCGGTCGAGGATGCGCATCACCACCTTCTCGCCGTTGATCGTGGGCAGGGTGGAGATGCGCAGGTCGACCATCCGCATCGGCGTCTTGACGGTGATGCGGCCGTCCTGGGGGTGGCGGCGCTCCGAGATGTCGAGCTCCGACATGATCTTCAGCCGCGACACCAGCGACTGGTGCTGCTGGTGGGGGATCTGGATCTTGTCGATCAGCACGCCGTCGATGCGGTAGCGCACCACCACGCTCTTGGTGCGCGGCTGGATGTGGATGTCGGAGGCGCCGAGGCGGATCGCCTCGATGATGATCGCGTTGGCGAGGCGGATCGCCGGCGGTGCCTCGGTCTCGCGGAGCAGGTCTTCGAGGCGCGCCGCGTCGTCGTCCTCGATGACGATCTCGATGCCCTCGTAGGGGTCGGGCGAGGCGATGAGGGTTTCGAGCTCCTTGAAATCCACGTCGCTGCCGCTGCCGTAAACCTCTTCGATCTTCTTGCGGATGGCCGCCACGTCGGCGCTGACGATCTGCAGCTCGAGCCCGGCGGTGAAGCGCACCTCGTCCACCAGCCCCTCGTCGAGGGGGTCGGCCATCGCGATCATCAGGTGCTTGCCTTGCAGCTTGAGGGGTACCACCAGCTGGCGCGCGCAGAAGCTGCGCGGGATGATCTCGGCAAGCACCGGGTCGATGGCAAATTCGGGCAGCTGGACTTCCTCGATCAGCAGGTCGTCCCTGAGCAGCTTGCGGATCTTGCGCTCCTCGACCCAGTCCTTCTCGAGCAGCAGCGCGATCATCGGCTCGGTGCGGCGCTCCTGCAGCAGCGTGAGTTCCTGCAGCTGGGCCGCCGACAGCAGGTTTTTCTTGTGGAGCATGATCCCCAGCCGGCTGCGGTGGGTGGCGGCCAGCTTCGAGAGGGCGCTGATCTCCTTGGCTTTCTTGGCGTTCTCGGTCTTGAGCGCCCGGTTGCGGGTGATCAGGTCGAACTGCTCGAGCGCCAGCGCCACCGTCACGCGCAGGTCGTCGTCGTTCCAGGGCTTCAGGATGAACTTGTACACCGCGCCTTCGTTGATCGCGCCCATCACCGCGTCGGTGTTGGCGTGGCCGGTGAGCATGATGCGGATGGTGTCGGGGGAGCGCTGCTTGACCTCGCGCAGGAACTGGGCGCCGTTGATGCCCGGCATCATGAAGTCGCTGATGACCAGCTGCACCGGCCCCTCGGCCAGCCGCGCCAGGCCCTCCTGGCCGCTGTTGGCGGTGAGGACCTCGTAGTTCTCCTGGCGGAACACCCGGCGCAGGGCATTGACGATGCCGGGTTCGTCGTCCACCAGCAGCAGGCGGTATCTGGGCGGCGTGAGGTGGCTCGCCGGTGCTTGCGGCGCGTCGCTCCTGCCGGTGAACAGGCTCTTGTAGTCGGTCATGGCGCGGTCGGGAAGAAGAGCGTGGCCGTGGTGCCCGCGCCCGGGGTGCTGGCCAGCTCGATGCTTCCGTGGTGGGCGAGCACGATGTTGCGGGCGGTGGACAGGCCGAGCCCGGTGCCGGTGCCGATGCTGCGTGTAGTGTAGAAGGGTTCGAAGGCCCTCGCCAGCTGGGCCGGGCTCATGCCGACGCCGTCGTCGGCGATGCGGATGTGGATGCCGGCGGCGCTGGCTTCGCTTTCGATGCGCACCGTGCCGGGCCGGCCGGCGTCCTGGATGGCCTGCAGGGCGTTGCGGATCAGGCTGGCGAAGACCTGGTTGAGGTGCCCCGGGTTGCAGGCGAGGGGGGGCAGCGGGGCGAGCGCGGTGTGCAGCCGGATGCCCGGCGGCGGCGTGCCGATCACGCTCACCGCGTGCTGCAGGCAGGCGTTGAGGTCGGCCGCCTCGGTGGGCGGGCGGCCTTCGTTGGAGAAGCTCTTCAGGTCGGCCACGATGCGGGCGATCCGCGCCAGGCCGGCGCTGCAGTCGGCGAGCAGCTCGGCGCCGTCCGCGAGGACGAAGTCGAGGTCGAGGCTCTGCCATGCCGCCTCGCCCTCGGCCAGCCGCCCGTGCAGTGCGGCAAACGTGTCGAGGTAGTGTTTGAAGCTGCCCAGGTTGCTGCTGACGAAGCCCAGCGGGTTGTTGATCTCGTGGGCCGTGCCGGCGGCGAGCTGGCCGACCGAGGCGAGCTTCTCGGCCTGGTAGAGCTGCAGCTGGCGGGCCTCGAGGTCGGCCACCTGGGCCTCGACGCGGGCTTCGAGCTCTTCGGACAGCTTGCGGTAGCGGGCCTCCGAGGCGAGCAGGCGGGAGTGTTCGAGCTTGAGGGTCTCGAAATCCTGGGTGACCGCCTCGAGGTGCAGGGCCGAGGCCATGCGGTAGCGGGCCTCGGCGCGCAGGAGGGCGGTGAACATCCGGCCGGCGCTGCGCAGGCGGGCCGGGTCGGCGCTGCTGCTTGCGAGGTAGCCGGCGGGCTCGATCTCGAGCACCAGCGCCTCGCGCCGGGCCTCGGCGGCGGGCCGGCCCCACAGCGCGGCGCCGTCACGGTCGAGGATCGCCAGGTCGGCGCCGAGCAGCTCGGCCAGCGGCGGGGCGATGCGCTCCAGCATCCGCGCATCGAAGAGTTCGCCGAGCCGCCATTCGCGGTCGAAGTCGGCGCTGCTCATGGCCGCCCCAGCATGCCGGCAACGAAGGCCTGTTCGCCGACGCCGTGCTCGCGGGCCAGCCCGAGCTCGGCGTCGTGGCGCCGGTAAAGGGCGCGCAGCAGGGATTCGAAGGTGGCCTCGACGCCCTCGCCGGTGAGCGCCACCGCGAAGTGCAGCGGCCACGGCGCGGCCTCCCAGCGCTCGCGGATCTCGGCCTCGGGCACGGCGCCGGGCAGGTCGCGCTTGTTGAACTGCACGACGAGGGGGATGTGCTCGAAATCCAGCCCGACCCGGTGGCAGTTGTCGGCCATGCTCTGGAAGGCTTCGCCGTTGTTGGTTTCCTGGCAGCGGTCGGAGTCGGCCACGAAGACGATCCCGTCGGCCCGCGACAGCACGGCCTTGCGCGTGCCGTCGTGGGCCACCTGGCCGGGCACGGTGAACAGGCGCAGCTTGATCAGCAGTCCCGAGGGCGCACGAAAGCCGAGCGGCAGGAGGTCGAAGAAGAGGGTGCGGTCGTCCTTGGTCTCCATGGTCATCACCTCGCCCTTGAGCTCGGGCGACAGGATGTCGTGGAGGCGCAGCAGGTTGGTGGTCTTGCCGCTCTGGGCCGGGCCGTAATAGACCAGCTTGAAGCTCAGGCTGCCGGCGTCTTGGTCGGGCATCGGGTCAGTCTTCCTGTGCTGCGGTCGTCGGCCGGGTTGGGTGCCTGGCGACGATCCGGGTGTGGATCATGGTGGTCCCCGCAGGAATCGGGTGGGTGCATCGGGCGGGTGCCGCGGCCCGGACGCCTTGTGGTCAACGGCCGCGATGCCGGAAAGTTTGGCGGTTTCGCGTTCGAGGTGCTCGCCGCCGCGCCGGCGGGGTGGCTCGGCGGCAAACGGTGAAGTGCTTGATGCCGCCGGCGGGCCCGGGCTTGCGGTGCCGCCCGCCTGTCAGCCGCGGCCGGGCCGCTCAGGTGGCCGGCCCGGCCTGCGCCCAGCGCTCGAGCTGGCGGGAGAGTTCGTCGGCGTTGATCGGCTTGCTGAGGTAGTCGTCCATGCCGGCGGCCAGGCAGCGCTCCCGGTCGCCCTGCATGGCGTTGGCGGTCATCGCGACGATGGGCGTGCGGGGCAGGCCGCCGGCGGCCTCGCGGGCGCGGATGCGGCGGGTGGCTTCGAGGCCGTCCATCACCGGCATCTGCATGTCCATCAGCACCACGGCGAAACTGGCGCGGTCCAGCGCGTCGAGCGCGAGCTGCCCGTTCTCGGCGAGGGTGACCCGGTAGCCACGGGCTTCGAGCAGCTTGGCGGCCAGCCGCTGGTTGATCCGGTTGTCCTCGACCAGCAGCACCGGGAGGCCGCCCGCCGGGGCCGCGGGGCTCGGCGCGGGGCTCGGCGTGGTGGCCGGCGTTGCGTCCGCCGGCCGGCAGGGCAGCGTGAAGCAGAAGGTGGAGCCGTGGCCCGGCTTGCTTTGCAGGCGGATCTCGCCGTCCATCAGGGCCACCAGGTGGCTGGAGATCGACAGCCCCAGGCCGGTTCCGCCGAATTTGCGGGTGGTCGAGTTGTCGGCCTGGGAGAAGGCCTCGAAAATGTGGCGCTGGGCTTCCGGGGTGATGCCGATGCCGGTGTCGCGCACCGAGAAGCACAGGGTGTCGGCCATGCCGCTGGTGCCGGGCTCGCGCCGCACCTGCAGCTCGACCTCGCCCTTGTCGGTGAACTTCACGGCGTTGCTGAGCAGGTTGAGCAGCACCTGGCGCACCCGCACCGGGTCGCCGGTGATGAACTGGGGCACGTCGGCGGCAAGGCCCCACTTGAGCGTCAGGCGCTTCTCCCGGGCCTTGATCGCGATCGCCGGCAGGGCCTCCTCGAGCAGGCGGGGCAGGTCGAAGGGGATGCTCTCGATGCGCAGCTTGCCGGCCTCGATCTTCGAGAAATCCAGGATGTCGTTGATGATGGTGAGCAGCGCGTCGGCCGAGCTGCTGACGATCTGCAGGTAGTCGCGCTGCTCGCCGGTGAGCTGCGTCTGGAGCGCCAGCTCGGTCATGCCCAGGATGCCGTTCATCGGCGTGCGGATCTCGTGGCTCATGTTGGCCAGGAAGTCGCTTTTCGCGCGGTTGGCGGCCTCGGCGGCGTCGCGGGCCTGTTCGAGGGCAAGGCGGCCGGCCTCACGCTCGGCCACCAGGCGGCCGATCGCCGCGGTCATGCCCTCGATGTCGTTGTCGGTGGGGCTGCCCGAGCTCTCCGGCAGCGCCTGCAGCCCGGCGAGCACCTGCCGCAGGGAGACCAGCGCCTTCTCGCGGGTGGCCAGCTCGTGCTGCAGGCGGGTGGCCGTCTGGCGCAGCACATCGAACATCGGCCGGAACTCGAGGGGCAGCTCCGTGAGGGCTTCGGTGTGGCCGGCCAGCTCGCCACCACCGAGCTGGCGCACCCGGCCGAGGGGGCCGAGCCAGCGCTTGAGGGGGAACCAGATCATCAGCAGCCCGCCCGACAGCCCCAGCGCGGTGAGCAGCAGGGCGTTGCGGAACAGCACCCACAGGCTGCCGGCGATCATGTCCACGTCGAACTCCAGGCGCAGCACGCCGTAGTCGCGCCCGCCGGCGCTGATCACCCGGTTGACCTCGTAGAGGTGCTCGGCGACGCGCGCCTGCAGCCAGGCCGGGGCACGGGCCTCGGGTGGCGTGCGGCTCTCGCTGTGGAGCCGGCCGCCGCTGATGTCGATGAAGGTGGCGGCGGCAAACTGGGAGCGCAGGGTGGATTTCTCGAGGGTGCGCCGGATCGTGTCGTAGTCGCCGATGACGGCGCTGTCGGCGATGGTCTGGGCGGTCACCTCGATCAGCATGGTGGCCGACTGCTGGGCCGTCTCGAGCTGCTGGGCAAACTGGTACTGGTAGAACAGGCCCAGGCCACCGCCGACGAAGAACAGCAGGGCGGCCGAGTAGAGCGCGTAAATGCGCGCGACGAGTGACTTGGGCAGCAGGGCGGAGAGCGCGGGCACAGGGCGTGGCAGGCTCAGCGCACGCCCGCCGGGGCGCTCTGGTAGAAGCGGCGGTAGGCGGCGTAGTCGCTGCCGCTGGCCGGGATGAAGTAGGCGTCGGCATCCAGCCCGACCTCCTGCGAGGCCTTGTGCAGCACCTCGCGGCCGCGGGCGTCCTTGTGCATCTCGAGGAAGGCGCCGGCCACGGCCTTGAGGTCTTTGTCGGGCACCTTGCCGGAGGCCATCAGGGCCAGGTCGTGGTAGGGCTCGGACGTCCACAGGATGCGGAACTTCCTGTTCTCGCGCCGGGCGTAGCCTTCGATCAGCATCGAGTTGCTGCCGGTGGCCTTGGCCTTGCCGGCGAACATCTGGGTGATCGCGGCGTTCTGGTTGCCGCCGAAGACGACCTTCACATCGATGCCCTTCGAGGCCAGGTGGGCGTAGGGCACCTTGTAGCCGACGAAGGCCTCCGGCCCGGCAAAGGCCACCTCCTGGCCCCGCAGCTCCTCGAGCCTGGTGATCGGCGAATCGGCCGGCACGGCGATCTGGCCGTGCAGCGCCGGCGCGTTGCGGCGGCCGAAGACCTTCCAGCCGAGCGCGTCGCGCTCCGGGCTGAACAGATGGTTGCTGAACACGAATTCGACCTCCTGGGCGAGCACATAGCTGGTGGTGTCGGCCGAGGTGCGCCCGATCTTGAGCTGGAGCTTCACGCCGCTCTTCTCGGAGACGTACTGGATGATCGGGTTCCAGTAGGCGGCGGTCTTGTTGATGTCCCACTGGTTGACCGGCGAGAAGCGGTAGCTGGTCTCCTGGGCCGCGGCGGTCGACAGGCCCACGGCGAGCAGGGCTGCGGCGAGGAGGGGGCGTGCGGGCATCGGGGATTCCTGAGGTGAGATTTTGTCAATTATGCCCCGGCCCGATGCCCCGCCCAAGCGGCCCGGCAGGATGCCCTTGACAGGAGCGGGCCCGGGGGACGATACATGCGCCCCCGGCGGAGCCTGCTTCGGCCGGGCCTGCATGCAAACCGAGGGAATTTCGATGGCTTCAACCGGCCCTTCCCAGGTGGACGTCGACCGTCTGGAAACCTGGACCCGCTACCGCAACGGCCTGTGCGCCGGCTGCGTGGCCAACTGCTGCACGATGCCGGTGGAAGTCCGGCTGCCCGACCTGGTGCGGCTGCAGCTCGTGGACGCCTTCGAAGCCGAGCACGAGGCACCCAAGCAGATCGCCCGGCGCCTCGCCAAGGCCGGCGTGGTCGAGCATTTCAATTTCAAGCGCAGCATCTTCACGCTGGCCCGCCGGGCCAGCGGCGATTGCCTTTACCTCGATGCAGCGACGCGCCGCTGCACGGTGTACGACCTGCGCCCCGACACCTGCCGCAAGCACCCCCAGGTGGGGCCGCGGCCGGGCTACTGCGCCTACGCGCCGGCCGCAGGCACCGGGCGAGGGGGCCGCTGAAGGGCGAGGCGCCGCCCGGCCCGGGCAGGATTCTTCCTACAGCCCAATCCGCCATGTCGGACATCGCCCCGTGGCGCCGGGCCCTATCCTTTCGATCAGCAACACCCGTCGGGAATGTCCCGCCGAGCATCGTCTGGATCGAAGGAGCCGAACATGAAAACCACTGCCGTTTCCCTTGCCCTGGCCGGCCTGCTGGCCTTCACCGCCGCCGGTTGTGCCGTGACCCGCGAGCAATCCACCGTCGGCCAGTATGTGGACGACACCACCATCACCACCCGGGTGAAGGCCCGGCTGGCCGAGGACAAGGCGGTGAGCGCGATGGCGATCAGCGTCGAGACGCTGAAGGGCACCGTCCAGCTCTCCGGCTTCGCCAAGAGCCCCGCGGAGCGCAGCCAGGCCGAGGAGCTGGCCCGCAGCACGCCGGGGGTCGTGTCGGTGAGGAACGACATCGTCGTCCGGCCCTGAGCGCGGGCCGGACCCGCGAGACGCGAGCAGACAAGGGGTGGGCGACCACCCCTTTTTCGCGTTTACGTTCGTGCCGCCCGCAGGGGGCTGTCGGCCCTTCCGGGCGCAGGAGGCCGCGCGCGCCGTTCAGCCGGGGCGGGATTCGGCCGCCTGCTGGACGAACTCCAGGAGCTCCTCCATCTGGAAGGATTTGTCGAAGAAGGCCACCGCGCCCAGATTGAGGCAGCGGCTCTTGACGACCGGGTGGGCGTGGTTGGAGAACACCACCGCGCGGGGGGCGCCGAAATCGGCGGGCGCGTCATGCACTGCCCCGAGCACCTTGAGGCCGGTGCCGGCGCGTAGCTCGAGATCGACGATGGCCAGCTGGGGGCGCGCTTCCCGGAGCAGCGAGATGGCGGCCGCCTCGCTGTCGGCATGGCCGACCAGGTCGACGCCCGGAATGCTGGCGAGCATCCCGGTGAGCAGGTCCAGGAGGACGGGGTTGTCCTCGACGATCACGGTTTTCAGCGGCGGTACTGGAGGCATGGGCGACTCGTCTGGGGCGGGGCTTGCGGTGGCAGGGATGGCGCGGGGGGATGCCCGCCGCGACGGCGCTGCCGGTGTCGATTGCCAGTCTAGGTGCGCCCGCGGGGCGCCGCCGTCGGGCAGGGCCGAATCGTCTGTCAGCCGATTCCCACGTCCGCCCCCGGCGCGTTTTTGTCGAGATTACTCCCGGCTCCGGCGGCGTGTCTGTCGGTGCCGTCCTACAGTGCGTCGAGGGCTGGGCCCACAGGCACGGGGGCGCGCGGGCGCTAGGCTTGGAGGGTCGATCAAGCCTGCCCGAGGCCGCGAGCCCGTGACCGAGCCCCCCCGTCCTGTCGCCGAAGATCCCGTCTGCCAGAGGCCTGCGCCAGCCCCCGGGGTGTGCCATCGAGGGCTCGCCGAGCACGGTGTGGCAGGGCGCGGCCCGGCGCCTTCCCTGGCCAGCCCGCCGCCCTGGGTGGTGGTGGTCAATGGCGCCGCCGGCCGCCGGCAGGGCGAGGCGCTGGCCGGGGTGATCCGCGACGCGGTGAGTGCCGCCGGTTGCCAGGTGAGCGTGCGCCAGGTCGCCCGGGCGGGCGAGCTCGAGGCGACTGCAGCTGCCGCGGCGGCCCACGCCGGCGCATTGCGTGGCCTGCTGGTGGCGGTCGGGGGCGATGGAACCCTCAACACCGTGGCCCGCGCGGCGATGGGCGCCGGGGTCGCCTTCAGCGCGATCCCCCAGGGCACCTTCAATTACTTCGGCCGTTGCCATGGCTTTCCCGCCGATCCGGCCGAGGCGGTGGCCGCGGTGCTGGGCGGCCACCTGCGGCCGGTGCAGGTGGGGAGCCTCAACGGCCGGATCTTCCTGGTCAATGCCAGCTTCGGCCTCTACCCGCGCCTGCTGGAGGACCGCGAGGCCTTCAAGCAGCAGTGGGGGCGCAGCCGGCTGACGGCCTGGGGCGCGGCGCTGCTGACGCTCCTGGGGCAACACTGCCAGCACCCGATCCGCCTGCAGGCTGGCGCGCCCGACGGGCCCGGGGTGGAGCGCAGCCTCACCAGCTCAACGGTGTTCGTGGCCAACAACCGCCTGCAGCTCGAACAGCTCGGCGTACCCGAGGCGGCAGAGCTGGAGGCCGGTCGGCTGGTCGGGCTGGTGCTGCGGCCCCTTGGCCGCGGTGCCCTGCTCGGGCTGGCGCTGAAGGGCGCCCTGGGCCGCCTGGGCGAGGCTGACGCGGTGGAGCGCCTGGTGTTCCGGCGCCTGCAGATCGAGCCGGGGCGGCGCTGGTGGCCGGCGCGGGACGTGGCGGTGGCGATCGACGGCGAGAGCATCCGGATGCGTCCGCCGCTGGTCTTCAGCGTGGCCGAGCGGCCCCTGTGGCTGCTGGCGCCGCGGGAGGCGGCATGAGCGTCATCCTGCAGATCTCCGACCCCCATTTCGGCACCGAACGCCCGCCGGTGGTGGGCGCATTGCTGGCGCTGGCCGAGGCGCTGGGGCCGGATCTGGTCGTCGTCTCCGGCGACGTGACCCAGCGCGCCCGGCCCGCCGAGTTCGCGGCGGCGGCGGCCTTCATGGCGCGCTTGCCCGACTGCCCGCGGCTGGTGGTGCCGGGCAATCACGACCTGCCCCTGTTCGATCCCGTGTCGCGCCTGTTGTGTCCCTACCGCGGTTTCCGGCGCTGGTTCGGCGATGGGGTGGTGTCCGCGGGCAGGCTCGCCGACCTGCTGGTGGTGGGGGTCGACAGCACGCGCCGCTGGCGCCATCGGCACGGGGAGATCTCGCCGGCGCAGGTCGAGGCGGTGAGCCGCTGCCTGCGCCGTGCTCGCCCGTGGCAGTTGCGGGTGGTGGTGGTCCACCATCCGCTGGACGTGGCCGCGCTGGCCGACGAAGCGGACATCGTCCGCGGGGCGCGGGAGGCGGTGATGGGGTGGGCGCTGGCGGGGGCCGACCTGGTGCTTTCGGGGCATGTCCATGCGCCCTTCTGCCGCCCGCTGGCCGAGCGCTATGGCCCGGTGGCGCGGGGCTGCTGGACGGCGCTGGCGGGCACCGCGACGTCCCGGCGGCTGCGCGGAGGGCACCCGAATTCGGTGAACGTGATCCGTCACGCGCTGGTGGCGGGCGAGCGGCGCTGCAGCTTGGAGCGGCTGGATTACGACGAGGCCTGCGGCGCCTTCCGGCCGGTGGCGGTGCAGGCGATGGACATCGGCGGCTGAGGCCGGGCCTGCCGCAGCACGGCTCGGCGGGCCCTGGCGGCTGGCGGGCTCACATCTGCCAGCGGCGCGCCTCGCCATCGGGCGGGCTGCCGGCGGGGCTGGAGAGCACCAGGCGTTCGCCCTGCAGGTCGAGCCGGCTCATCGGCACGGCGATCTCACCGGCGAGCTGGGCGTCGCGGTCGTAGGTGGCGATCAAGGCGTAGGCGCCCTGGCCGGCGCGGCGGTCGAACACCGCGACGAGGCGGCCGAGGGGCGTGCCGCGGGGGGAGTAGATGTCGCGCCCGATCGCGTGCTCGTCGGGCTGCCAGGCCGGGTTGCCGGGCAGCGCGGTGGTGGCCAGCGCCCGGTCCACCGGGCGCGGGGCGAGCAGGGTGTGGGCGGTGGTGGCGCCGGCCAGGAAGGCGATCGACAGGCTGCCGGCCAGGGCGGCGAGGAGCAGCGGGCGGCGCAGGGCGGTGCGGATGGCGGCGGTGGTCTTCATCGTGTGCTCCCGGCGGGCGGGGAGAATGTCATGGCCTTATCTTCGCGCGGATCGCCGGGGGCGGGCAGTCGGTTGTCGCCGATAGCCGTGTAGGCCTTGTCCCACAATATCCACAAGGCCCGCACGGCCGGTGCCGTCAGGGGCGGCGGCTGATTGCGGCGCCGAGGAGCACGCCGATCGCGCCGATGATGGCGGCTGCCCGCCACGGATTGTGGCTGATGTAGTCGCAGGTGCTGTCGCGGCCGTCCCGCAGCGTGTCGGCGGCCTGGCCGGCGATCCGGCGGGCGGCGCCGCGCACATCGTCGAAGAGGGCGTGGCCGTCGCTCCGGGCGGCTTCCAGGGCCCGCTCGAGGCGCTCGCGTACGGCCGGGATCTGCTCCTGGGTGGCGGTCTTGAGGTCGGCGAGGGTCTGCTCGACGTCGGCCTGGAGGCGTGCGGCGTGTTGTTCGGGCTTCATGGCGGTTCTCCTCTCGAAAGGCCGCCCGGGGCGGGGGCCGGGGTTTCGATGCTTCCACTTTATGCCGTCGCGCGCCGGCGGGCTGTCCGACGATGCCGGAGGCGGGCGTAGGCGCATTCCGTCGTCACTGTCGGAATCGGGGCGCATGGCGGCGGGGCGTGTCGCTACAATTGCCCCACTTGGCCTGGAGGACGTGCTCATGTTGCGGTTGGCGATTGTTGACGATCACAGGATCGTGCGGGCGGGGTTCCGGGAGATGCTCGCCGACGAACTGGGTTTGCGCGTCGAGTTCGAGGCGGCCTCCGGCGAGGAGGCGCTGCAGAAGCTGCGCGAGCAGCCCTGCGATGTGCTGCTGCTCGACCTTTCGCTGCCCGGTGCGAGCGGGGTGGATGTGCTGCGCGCGGTGCGCCAGCGCTACTCGGCGCTCAAGGTGCTGGTGCTGAGCGGCTTTCCCGAGGAGCGCTACGCGCTGCCGATGATCCGCAACGGGGCCAACGGCTACCTGTGCAAGGACTGCGAGCGCGACGAGCTGATCCGCGCCATCCGTACCGTGGCCCAGGGCCGGCGCTACGTGTCGCCGCGCACCGCCGAGCTGCTCGCCGACGAGCTGGCGGGGGTGTCGGCGGCGCTGCCCCACGAGAGCCTCTCCGAGCGGGAGCTGCAGGTGTTCCTGCGGCTGGCGAAGGGCGAGTCGGTGTCGGGTATCGCCGACTCGCTCAACCTCAGCGTCAAGACGGTGAGCACCTACCGCTCGCGCCTCCTCGAGAAGCTCGAGGTGGCCAGCAACGCCGAGCTGGCGGCCTACGCCCTACGCCACGGCCTGATGGTCGGCTGAGGCCGGCCGCAGCGGCATCCGGGCGTCGATCCGGGTGCCCGCGCCGGGGGCCGAGCGCACATCGAAGCGGCCCGCGAACATCTGCGCGCGGTGCTTCATGCCGGCCAGGCCGTGGCGGCTGAGCTGCGGGCTGTCGGGGTCGAAGCCGTCGCCGTCGTCGCTCACCCACAGGTGGATGTCCTGACCCTCGAGCTTCAGCCCGACCTCGATGTGCCGGGCGTGGGCGTACTTGCGGATGTTGGTGATCGACTCCTGGACGATGCGGAAGAGGGCCAGGGACTGGTCTTCGGAGCACGGCGGGTCGGCCGCCGGCAGCTCGAGGGCCAGCTGGAACTCGCCGCGCAGCTCGTCGGTGAGGGCGCGCAGGGCCTCGACCAGGCCGAGGCCCTGGAGCAGCGGCGGGCGCAGGTCGTCGATGATGCGCCGCTTGATGGTGATGCCCGAGCCGATGGTGTCGATGAGGCGCCGGAAGCGGGCCTGGATGTCGGGCCCGGCCTGGGCGCCGAGGCTGCGCAGCAGCCAGCTGGCGTCCATCTTGGCGGCGGTGAGGAGGGCGCCCAGCTCGTCGTGGAGCTCCCGGGCGAGGCGCGCCTGCTCGGCCTCGCGGGCGTCGGTGAGGTAGCTGGCGAGGTCCGACAGCTCGCGGGTGCGCTGGGACACCGTGGATTCGAGGGCCAGGTTCTCCCGCTCGAGCAGCTCGCCGATGCGCACCCGCAGGCTGGCCTGGCGCTGCTGCACGGCGAACAGCATGACGATCAGCCCGATGGCGCCCAGGGCCAGCAGCGTTACCGCGTGCTCCATCTCGCCGAAGCGCGTGATCGATTCGCTCACCAGCGCCTGGTTGCGCGCCTCGAGGCGCTCGCGCAGCACGCTGATCGACAGGCGGATCTGGTCGGTGTAGGCCTTGCCGATGCCGCCCTGGCCGGGCGGGCCGGCGCTGATCACGCGGCCCGCCTCGACGGTGTCGGCGAGCAGCCCGAGCTTGAGGCGGATCAGCTCGGCGAGCATCTCGACCTCCTGCCGGTCGGCGTTGCCCGGCGGGTAATCCTGGTCGATCCGGGCCAGCAGCGGGCCGATGTTCACCCGGCTCTCCTCGTAGGGCTCGAGATACACCCGCTTGTGCTCGTTGAGCAGGTAGCCGCGCACGCCGGTCTCGGCGTCGAGCACCAGGGCCAGCAGCGTGTCGAAGCGGTCGATCTGCTGCTTGTAGGCCTGGGTCTCGTGCATCGCCTCCACGCCGACCCGCGAGTGCAGGCGGCTGAAGGCGAGCAGCGAGAGCACCAGCGCACAACCCAGGGCGACCAGCAGCACGGGCCACAGGCGGCGCGGGCGCAGGCGGGAGAGTTGTTCGCGCAGCGAGGCGGCGTGGAGGCTCATGGGGGGCGAAATGCTCGGAGGAGGGGGCGTGGCAAGTGTGCCAGAGTTGCCGCGGCCCGGCGCCCCCTTGGCAGGCGGCCGTTTTGGGCCATAATCCGGGACGCCCGCCGCGGGCCCGCAAGGGCGCGGCGGCGGCTTCCGCCCCATTCTTCAGGTTCCAGCCCATGTACAAAGCCACCAGGGATTTCATCCGCGACCGCCAGCCGTTTGCCAAGTACGGCGTGCGGCAGGTCAGCGTCCGGCAGCTCGGCGGCGGCGAGGACGGCAATGGCTACATGAACGCCCACCGCCGGATCGACCGCGAGCGCAACATCAAGATCGTCAGCGGCTGGCTGGTGCGCCCCCACGACAAGACGCTCAACAAGACCGAGATCGTGCAGCACTGGTGGAACGTGGACGCCGCCGCCAAGACCTACTTCGACGTCACCCCGGGCATCGGGCGCGACTGCGAGTACGTGCTCGACATGGACCTCGCCGAATACGGCATCCGCCATTTCGAGAGCCCCGCCGACAACGTCTGCCATTCGATCCTGCTCAGCGATGGCCGCTACACGATGGTCGACCGCATCTTCGGCGAGCTCTTCCACAAGCCCATCGAGACCCTCGAGACCGCCGCGCTGTTCAAGAAAGTCATCTGAGGCCGTTCCCGCGCCGACCCCGTCGGGGCCGGCATCCGCACTGCATTTATCTCGATTCCGTCATGCCGGATGGGCGATACTTGCGGCAGCGCAACATCCAAGATTTTCCCCGTGAGCCCGAACGATCCCGTCGATACCCCCGCCGTCGAAACACCCCCGGCCGAGACACCTCCCGCGGAGCCCCCGTCGCCCGAGCCCGCCGCCGCGACGCCCGTGCCTGCCCGCAGCTTCCTGCGCCGCCACGGCCGGGCCGTCGGGCTGCTGGCGGTCCTGCTCGCGGCCGGCGGCTGGTGGGTGGCCGAAGAGATCGAAACCTCCCGTTTCCAGGCCTCCCAGCTGGCGCCCTACGCCCGCAGCCTGAGCTTCCAGGTGCTGAAGGGCCCCAGCGAGGCGATCCGCTTCCCGCTCTACGGCCCCTTCGACCAGCGCATGGGCTACACCGAGCTGCCGCGCATCACCCAGCGCCTTGCCGAGCGTGGCTACGCGCTCACCGAGCAGGTCCGTTTCTCCAAGGACTTGCTCGACTACACCGGCCACGGCCTGTTCGCGCCCTACCACGAGAAGACCCGCGCGGGCCTCGACGTGGCCGACTGCCGCGGCAAGCCGCTGCACGGCTTCCGCTACCCCTACCGGGCCTACGCCGACTTCGCCGCCGTGCCGCCGCGGGTGGCCCAGGCGCTGATGTTCATCGAGAACCGCGACCTCCTCGACGAATCCCGCCCGCTGATGAACCCGGCCGTCGATTGGGTGCGCTTCGCCCGTGCCGTGCTCGGCCGCGTCGGGCATATGGTGAGCAGCGACTTCGACGCCCCCGGCGGCAGCACCCTGGCCACCCAGATCGAAAAATACCGCCATTCCCGCGATGGCGTGACCTACAGCGGCAGCGAGAAGCTGCGCCAGATGGCCTCCGCCAGCGTGCGCGCCTACCAGGACGGCGAGGAGACCCTGCCGGCCCGCCGCCGCCTGCTGCTCGACTACCTCAACACCGTGCCGCTCTCGGCGGCGCCGGGGCACGGCGAGGTCAACGGCCTCGGCGACGGCCTGTGGGTGTGGTTCGCCGCCGATTTCGACGCCACCAACAAGCTGCTCGCCGCGCCCGAGGCCAGCGGCGCGGAGCTGGCCGCCCAGGGCCGCGCGCTGCACCAGGTGGTTGCCCTGATGATCGCCCACCGCCGGCCGTCCTTCTACCTCGCCGGTGGCGGGCGCGAGCGGCTCGGGCAGCTGTCGGCGAGCTACCTGCGCCTCCTCGCCGATCACGGCACGATCAGCCCGGCGCTGCGCGACGCTGCCCTCGCCGAGCCCCTCAAGTTCCGCGACATGCAGGCCAACCCGGCGCTGCTGCCGGCCGACCTCGGCAAGGGCACGATGACCATCCGCAACCGCCTGGCCGGCATGCTCGACGCCTCGCTGTATGAGCTCGACCGCTTCGATGCTGAAGTCTCCACCACCCTCGACGGCGCCCTGCAGAAGGAGGTCAGCGACTTCCTGGAGCGCCTCCGCGAGCCCGAGTTCGCCCGCCAGCAGGGCCTCGCCGGCGATCGCATGCTCAGCCCGGCCAGCCTCGGCGCGGTGCGCTACAGCTTCAACCTCGTCGAGAGCACGCCCGGCGGCAACCGGGTGCGGGTGCAGACCGACACCAGCGACCAGGCCCTCGACATCAACGAAGGCAGCAAGCTCGAGCTCGGCTCGACGGCCAAGCTGCGGGTGCTCACCACCTACCTCGAGATCGTCGCCGAACTGCACGAAAAACACGCCGGCAAGACGCCCGCCGAGCTGCGCGCCGTCAAGCCCGACTCCCGCGACCGCCTGAGCCTGTGGGCCATCGAATACCTCGCCGCAGCCAAGGACCGCAGCCTGCCGGCGATGCTCCAGGCGGCCCTCGAGCGGCGCTACTCGGCCAGCCCCGGCGAGGGCTTCTTCACCGGCGGCGGCGTGCACACCTTCAACAACTTCCGCCGCCAGGACGACGGCCGCCAGCCCACCGTGCGCGAGGCCCTGCAGGGCTCGATCAACCTGCCCTTCGTGCGCATCATGCGCGACGTGGTGCGCCACACCATCTACCAGGGGCCCGACAACCTGTCGAAGCTCCTCGAGGACGAGGACGACCCGCGGCGGCAGGAGTACCTCGCCCGCTTCGCCGACCGGGAAGGCCAGGTTTACCTGCGTCGCTTCTGGAACAAGTACCGCGGCAAGAAGCCCGACGAGATCCGCGAAGACCTGCTCGACGACCTGCGCCCCGGTGTGGACCGCCTTTCCGCGGTGTTCCTCTACCTCTCGCCGCAGGCCACGCCCCAGGCGCTCGGCGAGTTCCTGAAAGAGCGCCTCGACGGCAAGGAGTTCTCCGAGCAGAACATCGACAAGCTCTACACCCGCAACGGCCTCGAGGCCTACGACCTGGCCGACCGGGGCTACGTGGCGCGCATCCATCCGCTGCAGCTGTGGCTCGCCGCCTACCTGCAGCAAAAGCCCGACGCCACCTGGGCCGACGCAGTCAAGGACAGCGCCGAGGAGCGCCAGGCGGTGTACCGCTGGCTGTTCCGCACCCGCCACAAGGGCGCCAAGGATTCCCGCATCTACACCATGCTGGAGCTCGAGGCCTTTGTGGACATCCACCGGCGCTGGGCGCGGGTGGGCTACCCCTTCGGCCACCTGGTGCCCTCGTTCGCCACCGCGCTGGGCAGCTCGGGCGACCGGCCGGCGGCGCTCGCCGAGCTGATGGGCATCATCGCCAACGACGGCATCCGCCAGCCCACGCTGCGCGTCGACCGCCTCAACTTCGCGGTCGGCACGCCCTACGAGACGCGCTTCGCCCCGCAGCCCGGCGAAGGCGAGCGGGTGCTGCCGGCCGAGGTGGCCGCGGCGCTGCGCACGGCGCTGTCGGAGGTGGTCGAGGGCGGCACGGCGCGGCGCCTGTCGGGGGCCTTCAAGCTCGCCGACGGCACGCCGCTGGCCCTCGGTGGCAAGACCGGCACCGGCGACAACCGCATCGTGATCGGCCGCGGCGGCGCCCGCGGGGTGGCGCTCAACCGCACCGCGACCTTCGTGTTCTACCTCGGGCCGCGCCACTTCGGCACGCTCACCGCCTACGTGATGGGCCCCGAGGCCGGCAAGTTCAACTTCACCTCGGCGCTGCCGGTGCAGATCCTCAAGTCGATGGGGCCGGTGCTGCTGCCGCACCTCGAACCCAAGGCCGCCGAGGCCTGCGCCCGCTGAGCGCGGGTGTTCCTTCCGGGAGCGCGTCCATGCCGGCACCTGTCGAGGTCCGTTCGCCCCTGTGGCCCGTGTGCTGGAAAAGCTGCGGCAACTGCGCCGGCGAGGGCGCCTTCGTCACCGAGGTGCTGATCGCGCCCGGCGATGTGGTCCGCTTCAACCAGACCATCGTCCGCACCGAGACCAGCAAGGTCAGCACCGACGTGCCCACCAGCGTGGCCGGGCGGGTGGTGTCGGTGCATGTGCAGGTGGGCGACGCGTTCCCTGAAGACACGCTGATCGCAATGATCGAGCGCGACGCGGCCTAGCCGCCGGCCGGTCGGCTCGCGTCGTGTGGCCTTCCCGGCCGCAGGCGCCCGCAGCGGCCGGCGAAATCGACAAAATCCTCCCCCACCCTGCACCGCATTCGCGTCGACTTTCCACGCCAGCAGGGGGCGTGCGCCGGGCCTTGGCCGCCTTTTCCGGGCTGGAGCCGGTGAGGATTGCACGGATTTTTATAGATTCTATTGATTTCTCGATAAATTTAGGTAATCTCAAGAAGTGGCGATTGCGCTGCGTGCCTGCCCCTCCCGGCCCACGCGATGCGGCGCCATGCCCGAATAAACACACCATCGTACAAAGAGACGAGGAGACATTTTCATGAAAACCACTCAGCAAATCTTCGGCAAGGCAGCCCTCGCTCTTGCCCTCGCCGCCACCTGCGGAGCCGTCGCTGCCCAGGCGCAGCCCAAGGTCAAGGTTGGCCTGATGCTGCCATCCACCGGCACCTACGCCTCGCCCGGCACGGCGATCGGCAACGGCTTCAAGCTGTTCGTGACGGAGCAGGGCGGCAAGCTGGGTGGGCGTGAGGTGGAGTACTTCTCCGTCGACGATGAATCCGACCCCTCCAAGGCCACCGAAAACGCCAACAAGCTGGTCAAGCGCGACAAGGTGGACGTACTGGTCGGCACCGTGCACTCGGGCGTCGCGCTGGCGATGGCCAAGGTCGCCCGCGAGAACAAGACGATCTTCCTGGTCGCCAACGCCGGCGCCGACGAGCTGACCGGCCCCCTGTGCGCGCCGACCCTGTTCCGCACCTCGTTCTCGGCCTGGCAGCCGGCCTACGCGATGGGCAAGGTGGTGGCCGACAAGGGCCACAAGCGGGTGGTCACCCTGACCTGGAAGTATTCCTTCGGCCAGCAGTCGATCGAGGGTTTCAAGGAGAGCTTTGAAAAGGGTGGTGGCAAGATCGTCAAGGAGATGACGCTGCCCTTCCCGAACGTCGAGTTCCAGCCCTTCCTCACCGAGATCGCGGCGCTCAAGCCCGACGCGGTGTATGTCTTCTTCGCCGGCGCCGGGGCGGCCAAGTTCGTCCGCGACTACCACGCGGCCGGCCTCAAGAGCAGCATCCCGCTGTACGCCTCCGGCTTCCTCACCGACGGCACCCTCGACGCGATGGGCGAGGCCGGCAAGGGCCTGCAGACGACCCTGCACTACGCCGACGGCCTGCCCAACAAGAAGGACGCCGCCTTCCGCCTCAACTACGCCAAGACCTACAAGCTGCAGCCCGACGTCTACGCGATGCAGGGCTACGACGCGGCCCAGCTCTACCACGCCGGCCTGAGCGCAGCCGGCGGCGACCCCGCCAAGCAGGCCGAGATCATCAAGGCCATGGAGGCCGCCAAGGTCGACAGTCCGCGCGGCACCTTCACCCTCTCGAAGGCCCACAACCCGGTGCAGGACATCTACCTGCGCGAGGTCCAGGGTGGCCAGAACAAGGTCGTCAGCACCCTGATCAAGGGCCTCGCCGACCCGGCCCGCGGCTGCAAGATGTAAGCGCCTGTCCGTTGCCGGCCCGCCAGCGGGGCGGGGTCGCCACCGCGTCGATGAAGCGCCCTGCCCGAGCGGCAGGGAGCCTCCGGTGACGATCCTCCGCCCCGGCGCGGGCCGCTCCGACGGACACGCTGCGGGCCTTCGCGGCTCGTCCTTTCGCATTCAACTCTGTTTCACCGGCCATCCTCCGCGATGGCCGGGCAGGAGCACGTCATGGATTTCGCCTCCTTCCTGATCCAGACGCTGAACTCGCTCCAGTACGGCCTGCTGCTCTTCCTGGTAGCAAGCGGACTGACGCTGGTGTTCGGCATCATGGGCATCATCAACCTCGCCCACGGCAGCTTCTACATGATCGGGGCCTACCTGGCCTTCGTGCTGGCCAGCCTCACGGGCAACCTCTTCGCGGCGATCGCGCTGGGCATCCCGCTGGCGCTGCTGTTCGGGGCCTTCCTCGAATGGGCGCTGTTCTCCCACCTCTACAAGCGCGACCACCTCGAGCAGGTGCTCCTCACCTACGGCCTCATCCTGATCTTCGAGGAAGTGCGCAGCCTGCTGGTCGGCGACGAAGTGCACGGGGTGGACATCCCGGCCGTCTTCAGCGCCTCGATCCAGCTCAGCGACGTGCTCAGCTACCCGGTGTACCGGCTCGTCATCTCGGCCGTCTGCATCGTGCTCGCGGTGGCGCTCTACTTCGTCATCCAGCGCACCCGGCTCGGCATGATGATCCGCGCCGGCAACCACGACCGGGTGATGGTCGAGGCGCTGGGCATCAACATCAACATGATCTACCGGGTCGTCTTCGCCCTCGGCGTGGCGCTGGCGGCACTGGCCGGCATGCTCGCCGCGCCGATCTCCTCGGTCTTCCCCAACATGGGCAGCCACGTGCTGATCATCTCCTTCGTCATCGTCGTGATCGGCGGCATCGGCTCGGTGTGGGGCGCCCTCGTCGCCGCCCTGGTGATCGGCTTCGCCGACACCTTCGGCAAGGTGCTGGTGCCCGAACTCTCGGGGATGGTCGTCTACCTCGTCATGGCCGCGGTGCTGCTGTGGCGGCCCGAAGGCATCTTCAAGAAAGGTTGAGGCGATGAAACTCGATACCTCCCTGGTCCTCAAGCTCCTTGCGCTCGCCGGGCTCGCCTGCGTCCCGCTCGCCGGCGCCGACTTCTACACCGAACTCATCGCCAAGACCCTGGTGATGGCCATCTTCGCCATGAGCCTCGACCTGCTGGTGGGCTTCACCGGCCTCGTCAGCTTCGGCCACGCCGCCTACTTCGGCATCGCCGCCTACGCGGTCGCGCTGCTCTCGCCCAAGTACGAAGCCGCCAGCCTGTGGCTCGTGCTGCCCGCCTCGGTGGGCCTCGCGGCGCTCGCCGCGCTGGTGGTGGGGCTCTTCGTGCTGCGCACCAAGGGCATCTACTTCATCATGGTCACGCTCGCCTTCGCCCAGATGTTCTTCTACGTCTTCCACGACACGCCCCTGGGCGGCGGCTCCGACGGGCTCTACCTCAACGTCAAGCCGACCGCCGAGATCGCCGGCTTCCTGCCCTTCGACCTCGACCAGCCCACCCACCTCTACTACTTCATCCTCGCCATGCTGGTGCTGGTGTACGCCTTTCTCGCCCGCGTCCTCCAGTCGCCCTTCGGCCGCGTGCTGGTGGGCATCAAGAGCAACGAGCACCGCATGCAGTCGCTCGGCTACGTCACCTTCCGCTACAAGCTCGCCGCCTTCGCGCTGGCCGGCGGGCTGGGCGGCGTGGCGGGCTTCCTGTACTCGGTCGTGTTCGGCTTCGTCACCCCCGAGCTCCTCTCCTGGCACCAGTCGGGCAACGTGCTGCTGATGGTCATCCTGGGCGGCATGGGCAACCTCGTCGGCGCGGTGGCCGGCGCCTTCGCCTTCGTCGCCATGCAGGAAGTGTTCTCGATGTGGACCAAGCACTGGCAGCTCGCCATGGGCCTGATGATCGTCGCCGCCGTACTCTTCATGCCGGGTGGCCTCTCCGCCGTGCCCGGGCGCATCAAGCGCGCACTCCAGGGAGGTTCCGCCCATGACTGACTCTCGCAACCCGGAAGCCCTGCTGGTCGCCGACAAGATCACCCGGCGCTTCGGCGGCCTGCTCGCCAACCAGGACGTCTGCCTGACCCTCGCGCGGGGCCAGCTCCACGCGCTCCTCGGCCCCAACGGCGCCGGCAAATCCACCTGCATCAACATGCTGTCGGGCGACCTGCCGCCAAGCTCCGGGCGCATCCTCTTCCAGGGGCGCGACATCAGCGGCCTCACCGCCGCCCAGCGCTCCCTGGTCGGCATCGGGCGCAGCTACCAGCGCACCAACATCTTCCCCAAGTTCACGGTGCTCGAGAACGTGCGCCTCGCCGCCCAGTCGCGCCGCCAGCAGCCGTGGCGGATCTTCTCGAACGCGATGCGCCAGCAGTGGATGCTCGACAAGGCCCGCGCCGCCATCGACGAAGCCGGCCTCGGCGGGCGCGCCGAGCGCATCGCCGGCGTGCTCAGCCACGGCGAGCAGCGCCAGCTCGAGATCGCCATGGTGCTCGCCACCGACGCCCAGGTGCTGCTCCTCGACGAACCGCTCGCCGGCATGGGCTCGGAAGAATCGGCCAAGATGGTCGAGCTCCTCAAGCGCCTGCGCCAGACCCGCGCCATCCTGCTTGTCGAGCACGACATGGACGCCGTCTTCGCGGTGGCCGACGTGATCACCGTGATGGTCAATGGCCAGGTCCTCGAATCCGGCCCCCCGGCGCAGATCCGCGCCAGCATCGCCGTCCAGGAAGCCTACCTGGGCCAGGAGGACAGCTTCCATGTCTAACATGCTGCTCGAAGCCAAGGAGCTTCACACCTACTACGGCGCCAGCCACATCCTGCACGGCATCGACTTCCACATCCGCCAGGGCGAAGGCATCGCCCTGATGGGCCGCAACGGCATGGGCAAGACCACCCTCATCAAGAGCATGCTCGGCATCGTGCGCCCGCGCCACGGCCGCATCCTGGTGCGGGGCGACGACTTCACCCGCGCCCCCACCTACCGCACCGTGCAGCGCGGCATCGCCTACGTGCCCGAAGGGCGGGGCATCTTCCCCAACCTGTCGGTGCGCGAGAACCTCCAGATGGCCGCCCGCGCCGGCGTCGACGGCCAGCGCGAGTGGTCCTTCGAGCGCGTGATGGCCACCTTCCCGCGGCTCGGCGAGCGCATCAACAACGGCGGCTGGCAGCTCTCGGGCGGCGAGCAGCAGATGCTCACCATCGGCCGCGCGCTGATGACCAACCCCGACCTGCTGATCCTCGACGAAGCCACCGAAGGCCTCGCCCCGTTGATTGCGCTGGAGATCTGGCGCATCGTCAAGGAGATCCGCAAGACCGGCATCGCCACCATGATCGTCGACAAGAACCACTCGGCCGTCACCAGCATCTGCGACCGGGCGATGATCCTGGTGAAGGGCGAAGTCGTCTTCGACGGCAGCAGCGAGCAGGTGCGCGAAGACCCCGGCCTGATCCAGAAACACCTCGGCGTCTAAGGAAAGGAGCCCGCCATGAAGCAATCCCTGCGCATCATCCACGCCGAGCACCGGGCCCTGGCGGCCATGCTGAACGGCCTCCGGCAGCTCGTCGAGGGCATCGACAAGGGCCGCCTCAAGCCCGACTTCGGGCTGTTCCGGAAGATGATCGAGTACATCGACCAGGTGCCTGAGAAGGTGCACCACCCGAAGGAAGACCAGTACCTCTTCGCCCGCCTGCGCCTGCGCAGCCCCGAGGCCGTGCCGGTGATCGAGCGCCTGGAGGCCGAGCACCGCGTGGGCGACGCCCGCATCCGCGCCCTCGAAGCGGCGCTGGAGGCCTACGAAAAGAGCGGCCCAGCCGGCTTCGCGGGCTTCCAGGCGGCGGTGATGGAGTACATCGAGGCCGAGTGGCGGCACATGAACGCCGAGGAGCACGAGATCTTCCCGCTTGCCGAGCGGGACCTCGCGCCCGACGACTGGGCCGCGATCGACGCCGCCTTCCTGGCCAACGACAACCCCTGGAGCGGCCCGGCGGGGGCGTACGAGCGGCTCTTCTCGCAGATCGTGAACATCGCCCCGGCGCCGGTGGGGCTCGGGCCGGGGTGAGCCTGGCGGATCGCGGTATCGGGCGTTCTCTTGGGGTGTCTGGACCGAGGAATCGCGGAGGTACTGAAAACTACCACCGGATATGCCCCAAATGGCCATGCGCCTGGGTATCAATGTCCTGATGCGGATGACACGCCAAAAAACAAAAAAGCCCGCAACGGCGGGCTTCTTCGGGTGTTTCTGATGCTATGTGATACGGCTTGAACTGCTTGATTGGTCCCCCCGACAGGAATCGAACCTGTATCTGGCGCTTAGGAGGCGCCCGTTCTATCCATTGAACTACGGAGAGAGGCAAGGGCGGCATTCTATCCTGCGGGGGCGGGAGAAAGCTACGCCTGCATCGTGCGGGCCGGGGCCCGGTTCAGGCGGCTTTCTGGATGAGCAGGGCGAGCTGTTGCAGGGGAGGGGGCAGGAGGGAGCCTTCCTGCTCGATGGCCTGATCCATGCACTGCTTGGCGCAGCGGGCGCAACGTCCGCAATCTTCGATGATCCCGAGCTCGGTGCGCAGGTCACGCAGATGGCGGGCGCCGGCCTTGACGGCGGTTTCGATGTGCTTTTCGGTGACGGCACGGCAGATGCAAACGTACATGCTGCGGGTTCCTGTTGATGGATGACGTCGGCTGCAGCCTGCGCTTCAGCCCGGGGTGTAGAACTGCATGATGAGGTTCAGGGCCAGCAGCCCGCCGGCGGCGCCGATGCAGGCCAGCACGATCAGGCTGGCTGTCGGAACCGGCCTGCGGGGCTCCACGGGCTGTGCGGAGCCGGAATGTCTGGCGAGGTGGCGGATGACAAGGCTCATTTGGTGAGGATCAGCTTCCCGGCGCGGGTGCTCCGGAGGGCGTAGATCATTCCTTCGTGCTCGATGTAGATGCAGGCGCGTTCCTTGAACAGCTCCTTGCTGCGGATCGGCGTTTCGAACTCACCGCTCGGCAGGGCCGCATCGACGACAGGCCGGGCATCGGCGGGCGGGGCAGGGGGGCTTGTGGTCACGTTAACGCCAATCGAAATGCGAATAATTCGTATTGTCATGATCGATGAGCGTTTCGTCAACGGGGTGCTGGGCAAATCACGCGCTTTTTTCAGCTGCGATACGAATCGCGGCACGCCAGGCCCGCCTTCAACGCCGGCCGGTGGTGTCGGCGGGTTAAAATCGCGGCCTTTACGTTTGTAGCCCGCTCCCTCCATGCCGCTGATTACCCTTGATGATGCCTGCCTCGCCTTTGGCCACGTCGCCCTGCTCGACAAGGCCGCCTTCCAGCTCGACCCCGGAGAGCGGGTGGCGCTGATCGGGCGCAACGGCAGCGGCAAGTCCAGCCTGCTGAAGGCGCTGGCCGGCCAGGCGACGCTGGACGACGGGCGGCTGTGGCGGCAGCCGGGCGCCAAGGTGGCCTACGTGCCCCAGGAGGCGGATTTCCCCCTCGAGCGCAGCGTGTTTGCCACGGTGGCCGATGGCCTGGGCGATGTGGCCCAGCTGCTGGTGGATTACCACGCGGCGATGCTGGCGGTGGCCGAGGACGCCAGCCCGGCAGCCCTGGCGCGGCTTGAAGACTTGCAGCACCGGGTCGAGGATGCCCAGGCCTGGCGCCTCGAGCAGCGCGTCGAGCAGGTGCTGGGGGAGCTCAGGCTGTCGGGCGAGGCGGTGGTGGGCAGCCTGTCGGGCGGCGGGATCAAGCGTGTGGCGCTGGCGCGGGCGCTGGTGGGCGAGCCCGAGATGCTGCTCCTCGACGAGCCGACCAACCACCTGGACATCGACGGCATCCTGTGGCTCGAAGGCCTGATCCGCGATTTCCGCGGCGCGGTGGTGGTGATCACCCACGACCGGGTCTTCCTCGACCATGTGGCGACGCGCATCGTCGAGCTCGACCGGGGCATCCTGGCGAGCTTTCCGGGGCGTTTCAGCGAATACCTGCTGCGCAAGGCCGAGCAGCTCGATGCCGAGGAGAAGGCCAACGCCCGCTTCGACAAGCTGCTGGCGCAGGAAGAGGTGTGGATCCGCAAGGGCGTCGAAGCGCGGCGCACCCGCAACGAAGGCCGCGTGCGCCGCCTGGAAGCCCTGCGCCGGGAGCGCAGCGCCCGCCGGGAGCGCTTCGGCAACGTCAAGCTGGCGCTCGATCGCGGCGACGGCAGCGGCCAGATGGTGGCCGAGCTGGAGAACGTCACCAAGCGCTTCGGCGAGCGCACCATCGTGCGGGATTTCTCCACCCGCATCATGCGCGGCGACCGCATCGGCCTGATCGGCCCCAACGGTGCCGGCAAGACCACGCTGCTCAAGCTGATCCTGGGCGGCATCGAGCCCGACGACGGCCGAGTGCGCCGCGGCACGCGCCAGACGGTGGCATATTTTGACCAGCTGCGGGCCCAGCTCGACCCGGAGGCGCCGCTCACCGAGGTGATCAGCCCGGGCTCGGATTACGTCGAGATCGCCGGCCACCGCACGCACATCATCGGCTACCTCGGCGACTTCCTGTTCTCGCCCCAGCGCGCCCGCTCGCCGGTCAAGTCGCTGTCGGGGGGCGAGCGCAACCGCCTGCTGCTGGCCCGTCTGTTCGCCCGGCCGGCCAACGTGCTGGTGCTCGACGAGCCCACCAACGACCTCGACATCGAAACCCTCGACCTCCTCGAAGAGCTGCTCGCCAGCTACGACGGCACGGTGTTCCTGGTCAGCCACGACCGGGCCTTCCTCGACAACGTGGTGACCCAGGTGATCGCCTCGGAGGGCGACGGCAACTGGAAGGAGTACGCCGGCGGCTACGAGGACTGGCTGCGCGTGCGCAAGCCGGCCGAGGCCGCGCCGGTGGCGCCGCCCAAGGCCGCGGCGCCGAAGCGGGAGGCCGCACCGATGGCCGCGCCGAAGCCGGCAAAGCTGACCTGGAAGGAAGAGCGCGAGCTGGAGGCGCTACCCGATCGCATCGCTGCGCTGGAGGACGAACAGGCCGCCGTCCAGGCGCGCCTCAACGATCCGGCCACCTACAAGGATGCACCCCAGGAGATCCCCGCCCTCAACAGCCGCCTGCAGGCGCTGGAGGCCGAGATCGAGGCGGCGATGCTGCGCTGGGAAGAGCTGGAGTCCCGCCCCGGCAAGAAGTAGGGCGGCGCCCCTCAGGCCGGTGGCAGCGAGCCCTCGGCCCTGCCGCCGGCGGCGAGCAGCGGCTCGATGACTTCGTGGGGGGCGGAGATCCGGTTGAGCAGGTGTTCCCGGCCGATGTGCAGCAGCGACTCGATGGCGCTCAGGTCGTCGGGGATCGCCGGGTTGTTCCAGCCCTGGGTGGTGTGGCGGGACAGGCTGGCGGCCAGCTGCACGGTGCGCACGCGGGCGTTGTCGATGTGCTTCTCGTCCATCATCGACACCAGCAGGTCTGGCAGATGCCAGTGGCGCACCAGGGCCAGCTGGAGCTCCTTGGCCGAGAAGTTGAAGATCATCCGCTGGGCGACCGACGAGCGCAGGCCGGGCTCGGCGTGCTGCATGGCGTAAACATTCTGGGTGAGGGTCGGTGCGAAGACCCAGCACAGGATCTCGGTGGCCTCCGAGAGCAGTGCGGCGACGGTGATCTCGTCCACGTCCAGGTCGTGGCGCAGCACCGCCCAGTCGCGGGCATAGCGCGATGCACGCCGGGCGCGGCTGATCACCCGCAGCACCCCCACCAGGGCCTTCGGATAATCCACCAGCTGCTCCTCGATGGTCGGCACCTCCGAGAACTCCCGCAGGAAGGGCGAGATGCCCATCATCATGATCGCCCGCTCGATGGTGGTGATGTCGTGGTTCTGGCGCGCCCGCCGGTTGGCCTCGATGTGGATGAGCACCTTCAGGGTCATCAGCGGGTCGCCCAGCACCAGGGCGGCCACCGTGCGGCCGTTGATGTCGTCCTCATGTTCGCGCATCGCCTGCAGCTCCCGCACCGTGTGCTTGAGCGCCGGCAGTGGCTGCTGGTTGAAGAAGGCGATGTAGCTGTCGAGGCTGTCGAGGGGGTGGGTGATCATGGCCATTTCGGTGCTCCGCGGGCGATGACCCCATTTACGGCAGGCCGCGCGGCGGATTGAGGCCCGATGCGGTACGGCGGCGGGGTGCTGGCTATAATCCACCGACTTATAAGCAGGCGTCGCCAGCCCGGCGGCCCGATCGAGAGGAGAAAAGCATGATCAGCAGCGTCCCCCCCTTCAAGGCCTACGTCATCCGCCAGGACGACAACCGCAAGGTGTCCGCCGCCATGGAGCAGCTCAGCGTCGACGGGCTCGACGCCGGTGAGGTGCTCATCAAGGTGGCCTACTCGAGCGTCAACTACAAGGACGCGCTGGCCGCCACCGGCGCGGGCAAGATCATCCGGCGCTTTCCGTGCGTCGGCGGCATCGACCTGTCGGGCACGGTGGTGGAGAGCAGCGACCCGCGCTTCAAGGCCGGCGACCCGGTGATCGCCACCAGCTTCGACATCGGCGTCGCCCACCACGGCGGCTACGCCGAATACGCGCGCATTCCGGCCGGCTGGGTGGTGCCGCTGCCCGACGGCCTGTCGCTGTTCGACGCGATGGCGCTGGGCACCGCGGGCTTCACCGCGGCGCTGGGCATCGTGCGCATGGAAGACAACGGCCTGCGCCCGGAGAACGGCCCGGTGATCGTCACCGGCGCCAGCGGCGGGGTGGGCGGGCTGGCCATCGACATGCTGGCGGGGCTCGGCTACCACGTGGTGGCGCTCACCGGCAAACCGCAGGAAGAGGAGTACCTGCGCAGCCTCGGCGCCGCCGAACTGCGCATGCGCGACACCATCGACCCGGCCACCACGCGCCCCCTCGACGCGGGCCTGTGGGCCGGCGCCGTCGACAACGTCGGCGGTGACATTCTGGCCTGGGTGCTGTCTACCATGAAGCAGGCCGGCACCGTGGCGAGCATCGGCAACGCCCAGAGCATCAAGCTCAACACCACGGTGTTCCCCTTCATCCTGCGGGGTGTGAGCCTGCTGGGCGTCGACTCCGGCTACATGGGCGAACCGACCCGCAGCAAGGTGTGGGCGCGCCTGGCCTCCGACCTCAAGCCGCGCCACCTGGCCGCCATGACCCGGACGGTGCCGTTTGCGGAGCTTCCGGGCGTTTTCCACGACTTCATCGAAGGACGGGTCAAGGGACGCACGGTGATTGCCGTAAAGGACTGAAGTTACCCAATGTGAGCCCAGCATGAGCGAAGAACGCGATCAGAACCTTCCCCGAGTCCTGATCATCGACGACTCCCGGATGGTGAGAGCCTCGATCATCCGGCACGTGCGGGGTCGCTTCGAAGTGCGCGAGGAGGCCGACGGCGAGGCCGGCTGGCAGACCTTGCTGGTCGACCCGACCATCCAGGCGGTCATCACCGACATCGGGATGCCGCGCCTCGATGGCTACGGCCTCCTCGAGCGCATGCGTTCTTCGCGGCTGTCGCGCATCAGCACGCTGCCGGTGGTGGTGATTTCCGGCGACGACGAGCCCGAGGTGCGCATCCGCGCCAAGAGCGCAGGCGCCACCGACTTCATCTCCAAGAGCGTCAGCAACGTCGAGCTGCTGGCCCGCCTGGAGGCGCTCACCCAGCTCGCCCGCACCCAGCGCGACCTCGAGGAGAGCCGCGCCGCGCTGGCCACCGCCAGCCCCGTCGACCCCGACTCAGGCCTCGCCACGGCGTCCTACCTGCACCACCACGCCAGCCAGGAGCTCGCCGCGGCCCAGCGCCACAAGGGCGAGCTGTCGGTGCAGGTGATCGAGATCGACCAGTTCGAGGGCCTCGTCGCCCGCTATGGCGCCCATGTGGCGCAGCTGGTCAATCGAAAGCTCTCCAAGATCATGGCCACCAAGCTGCGCAAGGAAGACACCGTTGCCGAACTGGCTCCGGCGCGCTTTGCGGTGGTCTCGCCGAGCACCAGCATGAACGGCGCCGCCGGTTTTGCGCTGCGCCTGCAGAAGGCGATCGACCACATCGTGATGACCTACCGCGAGGAGCGCATCCGCATCCGCCTCACGGTGGGCATCGCCACTTCCGACGCCGGCCACGCGCAGACGGTCAGCCACCTCATCGGCGTGGCGGTGCAGCGGCTGGCCCAGGGCCGCGCCGCCGGCGGCAACCGCATCATGGGCGAAGCGGGTGAGATCACCGCCGAGATGCTCTCTCCGCCGCCCCGTCCGCCGCTC
>JAKLLM010000332.1 GCA_023150125.1 Zoogloea sp. | reverse complement strand
GCCACGCGGGCAAAGACCGCGCTGCGCTCCACCAGCGCGGCGACTTCGTCGGGGGCGAGGCCGTCGAGCTCGCGGCCCTCGTGGGTCTCGCCAGTGAGGCCGAGCTCCCGGGCGATGGCGGCGGCGGTGACGCGGTGGTCGCCGGTGATCATCTTCACCTCGATGCCGGCGGCGTGGCAGCGGGCGATGGCCTCGCGGGCCTCGGCGCGGGGCGGGTCGATGATGCCGACCAGCGCGTGGAGGGTGATGCCCTGCACCCACGGCAGCAGGTCGCCGGCCGGGTCGAACTGGCTGGCGGGGATCAGCCGCCCGCCCACCGCCAGCACCCGCAGCGCCTGGGCGGCGAGGGCCTCGTTCTCGGCCGCGAGGTGGGCGCGCAGCGCCGCGTCGAGGGGCTGCGACCCGGCGTCGGTGAGGCATCCACCCGCCAGCCCGAGCAACACATCCGGGGCGCCCTTCACGCACAGCCGCACCTGCTCGCCGTCGTGGTGGAAGGTGGCCATGAACTTGGTGGCCGAGTCGAAGGGGATCTCGGCGATCCGCGGCAGCTGCGCCTGCAGCCGGCCGGCGTCGAGCCCGGCCTTGGCAACGAGGGCCAGCAGCGCGCCCTCGGTGGGGTCGCCGATCAGCTCGCCGTCACGGATGCGCGCGTCCACGCACAGGGCGGCCGGCAGCAGCACCTCGCGCAGGTCGCCGGCGCCGGCGATGCTGCCCTCGCTGCCGTAGCCCTCGCCGCTCACCGCGTGGCGCCTGCCCTTGCACAGCAGCGCCCGCACCGTCATCTGGTTGAGGGTCAGCGTGCCGGTCTTGTCGGAGCAGATGACGGTGGTGCAGCCCAGGGTCTCGACCGCGGCCAGCTTCTTGACGATGGCGTGGCGGCGCGCCATGCGGTGCATGCCGAGGGCCAGGGTGACGGTGACCACCGCCGGCAGGCCCTCCGGGATCGCCGCGACGGCCAGCGCGATGGCGGTCATGGCGGTCTGGGCCAGGGGTTCGCCGCGCAGCACGCCCATGCCGAACATCACCGCCACCACCCCGCAGGCGATCAGCGCCAGCCGCTTGCCGAGGCCGTCGAGCTGGTGCTGGAGCGGCGTCTCGCCTTCGGCGGTCTCGGCCAGCAGGCCGGCCAGCCGGCCCATCTCGGTGCCCATCCCGGTGGCGGTGACGACGGCCTCGATGCGGCCGCGGGTCATCACGGTGTTCATGAACACCATGCCGTGGCGCTCGGCCAGCACCGCCTGCTCGTCCACCGCGTGGGGCTGCTTGGGCACGGCATGGGATTCGCCGGTGAGGGCCGCCTCGGCCACCTCGGCGCTGTGGGCCGACAGCACCCGGGCGTCGGCCGGGATGCGGTCGCCGGCCTCGAGCAGCAGCAGGTCGCCCGGGACCAGCCCGGCGGCCTCGATCTGCTGCACCTCGCCGTCGCGGCGCACCCGGGCGCTCGGCGCGAGCATCTTCTTGAGGGCCGCCAGCGCGGCCTCGGCACGGTGCTCCTGGATGAAGCCGAGGCTGGCGTTGAGCAGCACCACCACCGCGATCACCACGGCGTCCTTGAGGTTGCCGATGGCCCCGGCCAGCACCGCCGCACCGAGGAGGATGACGATCAGCACGCTACGGAACTGGTCGACAAACTTGAGCCACGCCGGCCGCGGGCGCCTTTCGGCGAGCCGGTTGGGGCCGTGGGCGTCGAGCCGGCGGCTGGCCTCGTCGGCAATCAGGCCGTGGGCCGCGTCGATGTCGAGCCGGCGCGTGACCTCGTCGGGGCTGAGGGCGTGCCAGGCGGTGTGCGAATCCCTTTTCATGATCTGTCCTTGGCTCAGGCAGCCAGTGTCAGCCAGACGAAGCCGGCGTACAACAGCAACAGCAGCGCGCCCCGGCCCCGTCCGATGAGGCCGCGGCGGTCGGGCCGCAGCATCAACAACGCGGCCATGCCACAGGCCAGGGTGAGGGCCACCTCGGCCAGCGGCACGGCGATCGGGTGGATGACACCCGCGATGCCGACGATCGCCAGGCCGTTGAAGAGATTGCTTCCGATCAGGGTGCCCACGCCCACGTCGTCGTGGCCGCGCAGGCGCGACAGCAGCACGGTGACGAGCTCGGGCAGCGAGGTGCCGATCGCCACCAGCACCACACCGACCACGTAGGTGTCGACGGCAAAGGCCGCGGCGATGCCCGTCGCCCCGCCAACGAACAGGCGGCCGGCGGCGATCAGCGCCGCGAGGCCGAGGGCACCGAGGGCCAGGCTGCGCCCCGGCGACAGCTCGCAGGCATCGACCTCGGCCGGGGCGTCGCGCTCGCGCAGGGCCTGGCGCACCGTCACCGCCAGCCAGCCGGCAAACACCGCGAGCAGCAGCAGAGCCTCGGCGCGCACCACCTGCCCGTCGAGGACGAACACCAGGGTCAGCACCGGCGCCGCCAGTGCGAGGTAGAAGTCGCGGCCGAAGTCGTCGCGGCGGGTGGGCACCGCGCCATACAGCAGCGCGAGGCCGAAGATCAGGGCGATGTTGACCACATTGCTGCCGAGGGCGTCGCCGAGACCGATCTGCGGCTCGCCAGCCAGGGCCGCAACGCTGGACACCGTGAGCTCGGGGCTGGAGGTGGCGAAGGCCGCCAGGGTGATCGCCACCACCCGCTTCGGCACCCGCAGGTGGGTGGCCGCCCCCAGAATGGACTTGAGAAACGCCTCGCCCCCCACCGCGGCCAGAGCGACGGCGGCGAGCACGGCTAGGAGATCATCTAAGGCGATGCTCATGGCCTCGACTCCGGGCCGCTCCCCAGGCCTGCCGGTTGGCGTGGCCGACAGGCAAAAGGCGCGGCTTCATGGCTCTGGCGTGGTGGCGGCATCAAAATGGGCTCCGTTGCTTCAGGGCGCCGCGCTCACCCGTATGGTTGCCTGGGGACACCGGAACGCCGCCCCGAGGCCCAGCGCTCAGGCCGGAGACCGCAACAGCTGGCGCGATACGCGCTGACGCAGGCGGTCGACGGCCCGCTC
This sequence comes from Zoogloea sp., assembly GCA_023150125.1. Classification (GTDB taxonomy): domain Bacteria; phylum Pseudomonadota; class Gammaproteobacteria; order Burkholderiales; family Rhodocyclaceae; genus Zoogloea. Next base: position 442 of record JAKLLM010000332.1, on the reverse strand, counting down.
GATGGCCAGCAGGATGTTGCTGCCCAGCTCTTCGATGACGACCACGGAGTTGCCCTTGAAGGTGATCGCGACGCGGCACAGCTTGTCGACACCGCCGCGATCGGCCCCGTTGATGTCCCGCAGCCTGACCGAGGCTGCCTCGATACCATCCGAAAAACAGGAAAGTGCGACATCGAGCTTCTGCGCGGCAAACCGGCGCAGCTTCGAAGAACCTGGCAGCCCGATGACCTGGATTTGAACTCGCATCTGATGCCCCTGAAAGCCGCAGCAATGATGCTGCATGGGCAACACCTTAGCGCGTTTCGGAGATTCATGAAATCCGTATGTTTCTTAGGTTTGCTCAGTTTATCCCGAAGCGTTGGCACACCTCAGGCGGCTACGAGGCGTGCCCACCACAGGCGCAGATGCATCCCCAGGGCCGTCGTGTAGCCCACCGCCACCG
>JAKLLM010000331.1 GCA_023150125.1 Zoogloea sp. | reverse complement strand
CCAACTACGGCCAGCTCGGCCGCGAAGACCTCGAGCGCGCCCTCGAGCGCCACGGCATCAAGCCGGTGGCCGTCGAGCGCTTCAACATCGGTGATGTGGACATGACGCCCCAGCTCACCCGCGCCCGCACCGCCGGGGCCGAGGCCATCCTCACCTACGGCCTCGGGCCCGAACTCGCGCACCTCGCCAACAACCTCGTCAGGCTCGACTGGAAAGTGCCGCTGGTCGGCAGCTGGGCCCTGTCCATGTCCAACTTCATCGACAAGGCCGGCCCCAACGCCGAAGGCACCCGCATGCCCCAGACCTTCATCCAGGAAGGCGACACCCCGCGCCGCAAGGCCTTCATCGACAGGTACCGCCAGGCCTGGGGCGTCGAGCGGATTCCCGTCCCCTCGGCCGCTGCCCAGGGCTACGACTCGATGCAGCTGCTCGCCGCCGCCATGCGCCAGGCCCGCAGCACCGACGGGCCCCGCCTGCGCGAAGCCCTCGAATCGCTCAAGGAAAAAGTCGAGGGCCTGGTGATGACCTATCACCACCCCTTCACCAAGACCGACCACGAAACCATCGACAGCACCCGCATCCTGGTCATCGGCGAAATACGCAACGCCCAGGTCGTCTTCGCCTACGACGAAGACCGCAAGCGGCACGCCCAGCACAAGTAGGGCCACAGCCCCGCCGCGCGGCGCCCCACGACGAACCCGCCCGTGCCCGCGCCATGCCGCCACCCCGGCTCCACGACCTGCCCGCACGGGCTCCGCGAGACCTGCCGCGCCCTGCAGGCAAGCCCCACTTCCAGCAGCGCCGGCCTGTCGTGGTCTACCGCCGGCGCAGACCATCCAGCCCCCTGCCCGACACGCAAAAAATATCCTCAAAAACCCGTCTCACTTTATTGCACGATACGGTATTTGGTTTTATATTACGAAAAACGAGCCGTGATCCGGCTCACACTGGTTTGTAGCGAAAACCGGTTGCCGTTATCCTCGGTAACCACCCACAACCGCAAGTCATGAGGGAGACAAAACATGGCCGCGAACACGCAGAATGCCCTGGCAGACACCGATGCCCAGGAAACCCAGGAGTGGCTGGACGCCCTGTCCAGCGTCGTCAATCAGGAGGGCACCGACCGGGCCCACTTCCTGATCGAAAAGCTGATCGAAGCGGGACGTGAGGAAGGCATAGACATTCCCTATTCCGCCAACACCCAGTACATCAACACCATTCCGGCCGACCAGCAGCCCCGCTACCCGGGCGACCCGGACATGGAGATCAAGCTCCACTCCTACATTCGCTGGAACGCGATGGCCATGGTCGTGCGGGCCAACAAGCACACCAACGTGGGCGGCCACATCGCCTCGTTCGCCTCCGCCGCCGCCCTCTACGACGTGGGTTTCTCGCACTTCTGGAAGAGCATCAACCACGACACCGGCGGTGACCTGATCTACTTCCAGGGCCACTCGGTGCCCGGCGTGTACTCCCGCGCCTACATGCTCGGCCGCCTCACCGACGAGCAGATGGACAACTTCCGCCAGGAGTCCGAGGGCCAGGGCATCTCGTCCTACCCGCACCCGTGGCTGATGCCTGATTTCTGGCAGTTCCCCACCGTCTCGATGGGCCTCGGCCCCCTGTGCGCGATCTACTCCGCGCGCTTCATGAAATACCTCGCCAGCCGCGGCCTCATCGACGCCGCCAAGGCCGAGCAGCGCAAGGTGTGGGCCTTCCTCGGCGACGGCGAGACCGACGAGGTCGAATCCCTCGGCGCCATCGGCATGGCCGGCCGCGAGAAGCTCGACAACCTGATCTTCGTCATCAACTGCAACCTGCAGCGCCTCGACGGCCCGGTGCGCGGCAACGGCAAGATCATCCAGGAGCTCGAAGCCGAATTCCGCGGTGCCGGCTGGAACGTCATCAAGCTGATCTGGGGCACCCACTGGGATGCGCTCTTCGCCCGCGACAAGAAGGGCATCATGAAGAAGCGCATGATGGAACTCTGCGACGGCGAGTATCAGACCTTCAAGGCCAAGAACGGCGCCTACGTCCGCGAGCACTTCTTCAACACGCCCGAGCTGCGCGCCCTGGTGGCCGACTGGACCGACGACGAGGTGTGGAACCTCAACCGCGGCGGCCACGACATCTTCAAGATCTTCACCGCCTACAACGCCGCCGTCACCCACAAGGGCGCGCCCACGCTGATCCTCGCCAAGACCATCAAGGGCTTCGGCATGGGCCAGTCGGGCGAGGCGATGAACATCTCGCACCAGCAGAAGAAGCTCGACATCGACTCGATCCGCCGCTTCCGCGACCGCTTCGGCATCCCGGTGCCCGACGACAAGCTGGCCGAGCTGCCCTACCTGCGCTTCCCCGAGGATTCGCCGGAATACAAGTACATGATGCAGCGCCGCCTCGACCTCGGCGGCTTCCTGCCCCAGCGCCGGCGCAAGGCCGAAGCCCTGCCGGTGCCGGGCCTCGACGCCTTTGCCGCGCTGCTCAAGGCCTCCGGCGAAGGGCGCGAGCTGTCCACCACGATGGCCATCGTGCGCATCATGAACACCCTGCTGAAGGACAAGCAGATCGGCAAGCACATCGTCCCCATCGTGCCCGACGAGTCGCGCACCTTCGGCATGGAAGGCATGTTCCGCCAGTACGGCATCTGGAACCAGCAAGGCCAGAAGTACGTCCCCGAAGACCATGACCAGCTCATGTTCTACAAGGAAAGCGAGACTGGCCAGGTGCTGCAGGAAGGCATCAACGAAGCCGGCGCAATGGCCGACTGGATCGCCGCCGGCACCGCCTACAGCGTGCATGGCGTGCAGATGGTGCCCTTCTACATCTTCTACTCGATGTTCGGCCTGCAGCGCACCATGGACCTCTGCTGGGCCGCTGCCGACCAGCGCACCCGCGGCTTCCTGATCGGCGGCACCGCCGGCCGCACCACGCTGAACGGCGAAGGCCTGCAGCACGAGGACGGCCACAGCCAGGTCATGGCCAACATGATCCCCAACTGCATCAGCTACGACCCCACCTTCCAGTACGAAGTGGCGGTCATCGTGCAGGACGGCATGCGCCGCATGTTCGCCGAGCAGGAGGACGTGTACTACTACCTCACGGTGATGAACGAGAACTACGAGCACCCCGAGATGCCCGCGGGTGCCGAGGCCGACATCATCAAGGGGATGTACGCCTTCCGTAAGGGCGGCGAGGGCGATCTGCGCGTCCAGCTGCTGGGCTCCGGCACCATCTTCAACGAAGTCATCGCCGCCGCCGAACTCCTCAAGAACGACTGGGGCGTGGAAGCCGACATCTGGGGCTGCCCGAGCTTCAACGAGCTCGCCCGCGACGGCCAGGACGCCGCCCGCTGGAACATGCTCAACCCGCTCGAAGCACCGCGCAAGAGCCACGTCGAGCAGAAGCTCGAAGGCGCCGTCGGCCCGGTGATCGCCGCC
>JAKLLM010000330.1 GCA_023150125.1 Zoogloea sp. | reverse complement strand
GGAAGCGGCACCCCGGCCGGCGCCACAGGCGCTTCGCCGGCCCTGGCCAGGCGCGCGGTGAACCAGAAGGTGCTGCCCTGCCCAGGCACGCTCGCCACCCCCGCCGTGCCGCCCATCAGCGCCGCGAGATGCAGGCTGAGCGCCAGGCCCAGGCCGGCACCACCGTGCCGGCGGGTCGTCGAGGCGTCCGCCTGCTCGAAGACACTGAACAGCCGCCGCTGGTCTGCGTCGGAGATGCCGACCCCGGTGTCCTCGACCTCGAAGCGCAGCAGGACGTCGTCCCGGCGTGCCTCGGCCAGCATCACCCGCAGGGCGATGCTGCCTTGTTCAGTGAACTTGACCGCGTTTCCCGCAAGGTTGAGCAGGATCTGCCCCAGCCGCCGGGCATCGCCCCGCAGGGCCAGAGCGGCCACCTCCGGCGGCAAATCGACGCACAGCGCGAGGCCCTTCGCCGTCGCCCTGGGGCCGATCAGGCCGACCAGGCTGTCCATCACCGCGCCCATCCGCAGCGCGGACACCTCGAGGCTCATGCGCTCGGCCTCGATCCGGGAGAGGTCGAGGATGTCGTCGATGAGGCCGAGCAGCTGCCGGGAGGCGGTGGCCACCTTGCTCAGGTAGTCCTGCAGTTTCGGGTCGGAGGCCTTGCGCAGGGCCAGGTCGGTCATGCCGATGATCGCGCTCATCGGCGTGCGCAGTTCGTGGCTCATGTTGGCCAGGAAGGTGCTTTTGGCCCGGCTGGCCGCTTCGGCGGCCTCCTTGGCCAGGGACAGCTCGGCGGTGCGTGCCATGACGAGCTCCTCGAGGTGGTCCCGGTGGCGCTTGAGCTCTGTCTCGGCCGCAATGCGCTCGGTGACGTCCCGGTCGACGCCCTGGATGCCGACCATCTCGCCCCGGGCGTCGAAGATCGGGGAGGCGTTGGATTCCAGCGTCCGGAAGCTGCCGTCGCCGAGCCGCCAGCGGAGCAGCACGTTCGACCAGCCCTGCCTCGTCGCGAAGGCCCGGGCGAAGATCTGGCAAGCCTGCTCCCGGTCGTCGGGGTGGACCAGCGCAGACAGGTCGGCCCCGGCCAGCGCCTCGCGGGAGAGGCCCAGCATCTGCAGGCCGCGGTCGTTGGTGTAGGTGTGGCGCCCGCTGGCATCGAGCATCCAGATCCAGTCGACGGAGTTTTCGGCGAGGCTGCGGTAGCGCTCCTCGCTCTCGCTGAGCAGGCGGGTCGCCCGGCCACGCAGGAGGATGCCGTGGAGCCGGTCGGCGAGACGCCCGCCGAAGAGCCGGACGAACTTGTGGTCGAGCTCGTTGAAGGGGATGTGCCGGGCCGCCACGGCCACCTGGGCGATACAGCGCTCCGAACGGACGATGGGCAGCACCTCGATCTCGGTGATGCCCTTGCCGGCCAGGAAGTCCGGCGGCGGAAGCGCGGCGGGCGGGTCGGACAGGCGGATCAGCTGCGGCCGCTGGAGGCGCCAGTGGAAGGCGTCCCACGCCGGCAGGGCCGTGACCCGGCCCAGCTCCGCTTCGCCGCGGAAGCTGTCGACGACGACGAAGCCGTCCTCATCACGCACCACCAGCCGCCAGGCGGCGACGTTGGCGAAATACTTCCATTGGGTCGCCACGCGCCGGACGATCTGCCCGATGTCGTCGACGAGCTGGATCTCCTCGAAGAGCTGGACGAGGGCTTCGTAACGGGCCAGCTGCTGCACGGCCGGCGCGTCCCACTGCTCGCTGTGGGGCATGAGCTGGTTCCCCCGCAACCCGGATCAGAGGATGGCGCGGTAGTCCGGATCGAGATCCAGACGCAGGCTGCTGGTGTAAACGTTGAACATGGTCGCCATGTCGATCACTGCGATGATCTCGCAAATCTCCGCCTTGCTGAAGCCTTCGTCCATCAAGGCCTCGAAATCGGCGTCGTCGAGGCAGTTGGGGTCTTCGGCGACCTTGCCGGCAAAGTCCACCACCGACGCATAGTAGGGCGGCAGCGTGAAGCTGCCATCGGCACGCAGGAGATCCTTGAGGTCGTCGAAGGCCAGCGTCTTGTCGAGGCTCAGCACGTTCTGCGCGTGGCAGGCGGAGCAATAGCGGGCGCCGTTCCGGGCCGACACCACGAAGACGATCATCTCCTTGAGGGGCAGGGGCAGATTGCCGGCAAACAGCGTCCCCTTCGCCCGCTCCCAGTAGGCGCGGGCCAGGGGCGCACTGTGGCCGAGGCTCTTCAGCCAGACCGGCACGGCGGTCGCGCCGGTGGTGCGCATGAAGTCGTCGAAGACGGCCCGCGTCTCGCTGGAGGCGTCGGCGTACTCGGTGAGGGTGTAGCGCTGCATCGTCGGGGTTTCCTTTGAAAAGTGCGGAAGGCGGCATTCAGCTGGCTTATTTTGCGTAACGGCTGCCGGGCACCAAAGTTGAGCCGGGCCGGCCCGCCCGCCGGGCTCAGAACATCCAGCCGCCGTGGCTCCCCGCCACCGCCCCGAGCACCACCGCCAGGCTCACCCCGAGCAACACCCGATGCAGGCGCTGGATGCGCGCCATCATGCCCACCGGGTCACGTTCGGCGAGCCGGGCAAACACCCGCGGGAGCACGAAGGGTTCGAGCACGTAGAGCATCAGCGCGAAGAGCGTCCACACCACCACCATCCCGTGCATCCACCACCAGCCCAGCGGGTCGGCAAAGCGCTCCCACGCCCCCAGCCGCCAGGTCAGCCACAGGCCCGAGAGGCCGGCCAGCAGCACCGTCCAGCGGGCGATCGGGGCGAAGCGGTGCTCGAGGCGCTCGAAGAGTTCGAGCTGGTCCCGCGGCGCCGCCATCTCCCGGCAGGCGGGCAGCAGCACGAGGGTCACGAAGGCCACGCCACCTATCCAGATCAGCACCGAGAACACATGCACGGCGCGGGCGATGGCAAAGTCGTTGAAGACGGTCACGGATGTTTCCTTTCGAATCTCGGCGCGCGGAAGGCGGCCTCGTTGTCCCGCGCCGCCGCACCGCTGACCCAGTGAAGAAGGGGCCCGCGGGGGTTGTTGCGCTGGGTGGTTTCACAGGCCGCCACACACAGCCCGCACTGGGTGCAGGTGAACATCGCCCGCTTGATGTTGCGCGGCCGCAGCCGCATCGGGCAGGCATGGTCGCAGGCGCTGTCGCAGGTGGCGCATTCGGCCCCGCGCTCGCGCCGGAAGCCCACTACCAGCGCCGCCCGGTTGGCCATCCAGGCCAGGCTCTGGAAAACCCCCACCGAGCAGGCGAAGCGGCAGAAGAAGTGCCTGGCAAAGAAGAACTCCAGCGCCAGCAGCCCCGTGAACACCGCGATGAACACCCCTTCTCCCCGCGACGGGCGCCCTGCCAGCAGGTCGCCATACACCTGGGCGGGCGGCAGCAGGTAGGTGAGGGTGGCGACGGCCCACACCAGGGCGCAGCCCACCGCCAGCAGCGCCGCCACCAGCCACCAGCGGCGATCCGGCACGATAGTCCGGCCGTCGGCCCGATGGAGGGGCAAGGGG
>JAKLLM010000329.1 GCA_023150125.1 Zoogloea sp. | reverse complement strand
GAGGGTGGCTTCCAGCCGCTGGGCGATCGGCCCGGCGCGGAAGACGCCGCCGTTGAGCAGCAGGGTGTCGGGCAGCGGGAGACCATCCTCGCCCGGCGCCGCATCGCCCAGCGCGGCCCGGGCGGCGTTGGCGTGGCGCTGCAGGAAGGCCGCCAGGTGGCGGGTGATCGCCGCATCGGACGGGTAGGGCAGGCCGAACTCGACGATGCCGGCCTTCCGCCGTCGGGGCAGCTCGTCGGCGTCGACAAAGGGCAGGAAGCCATCGACGACGAGCTGCTCGACTTCATCCCGGGTGAACTCGACGGAGCGGGCCGCGCCGATCAGCTTCGAGCCGCCGCCGAGCAGCGTCAGCGTGACCCGCTCCGGCGCGCCAGGGGCGAGCAGCTGCTCCTTGGCCACCCGGCAGCGCTGGACGAGCTGCGAGAAACGCGCCGCCGACAGGCGCTCGCCGCCGCCCAGGCGCTGCTCGGCCAGGTGGGCGAGGGCAAGGTCCATGTTGTCGCCGCCGAGCATCAGGTGGTCGCCGACGCCGATGCGGGTGAGCTTGGGCGGGCCGCCGCCCTCGCCGGGCTCGACCTGCACCAGCGTGAGGTCGGTGGTGCCGCCGCCCACGTCGCACACCAGCACCAGCCGCGCTTGGGCCAGCTCGGCGGCGAGGCTGGCGCGGTGGCGGAAGATCCAGTCCTGGAAGGCGGCCTGGGGTTCTTCGATGAGGCGCAGGCGGGGCAGGCCGGCAAGGCGGGCGGCCTCGACGGTGAGGGCCCGGGCGCCTTCGTCGAAGGAGGCCGGGATGGTGAGCACGATGTCCTGCTCGGCCAGCGGGTGGCCGGCAAACTGCGCGTCCCAGGCGGCCCGCACGTGGGCCAGGTAGCCGGCGCTGGCGGCCAGCGGCGACACCTTGGCCACGTCGTCCGGCGCGCCCCAGGGCAGGATCGCCGCGCTGCGGTCGACGCCCGGGTGGGACAGCCAGCTCTTGGCGCTTGCCACCAGCCGGCCCGGCACCCGGGCGCCGAGGTCGCGGGCGTAGCGGCCGATCACCGCATCTTCAGCGGCTCCGGCCCAGGGCAGTACGAGCGAGGCCGGGTCGAGCTCACCCGCGGCCGGGTGGTAGCGCACCGAGGGCAGCAGCGGCTGCGGGGCGACTTCGCCAGGGCCGGTGAGCTGGGGGATCTCCAGCAGGCGGATGGCGTCGTCCCCCGCCGCCGCATAGGCCACGACGGTGTTGCTGGTGCCCAGGTCGATGCCGATGAGGTAGGCGCTCATGCTTGTGCCCGCTGCACTGCGTTACGCCTGACCGCGCACGTCGAACTCCACCTTCCAGCGCTCGCTGCCGCCCACCGGCAGGGCTTCGAGCTGGAGGGTGCCGGTCTCGGTGATGCGGGCGTGCAGGTGCACCGGCACGATGTCGCCGGCGCGGCGGCCCTCGGCGGGCAGGCTGGCCTCGATCTCCTCGAGCTCCTGGAGTTCGTCGGGCGCCCAGAAGTCGAGCAGGGTGCCCACCTGGTCGTGGCGGCGCACCGACGAGCCGAAGAAGCGGAAGCGCACCGGCTCGCCCACCACCAGCCCGAACTGCTGGGGCGGCAGCTCGGCGTCGCTGCCTTCTTCCATGCCGAAGGGGGCGAGGCACAGGGCCTGCACCGGCGGCTCCATGCCGGGGATGGCCGGCATCGCCGATTCGACCGCCACGTAATAGGCCTGGGCCGTGCCGCCGCGGATGCGCACGCCGCGGCCGCGCCGCACGTAGCCGTAGTAGGCCGCACCGCGGGCCACCGCCAGGTCGAGGTCGGTGCCACCGAGCAGGCGCGCCGGGGCGGCGCCCTCGGCGGCCAGCCAGCGGTTGAGCATGCCGAGCACCCGCTCGGCGACGAGACCGGATTTGAGCACGCCGCCGTTGAAGAGCACCGCGGTGGGGTGCAGGAAGCTCGCCTCGCCGGTCGGCTGGGCGAAGCCTTCGAGCTCGGCGGTGGCGCCACGCTGGCGGCTCAGGAAGGCGCCCAGATGGCGGGTGATCGCCGCATCTTGCGCGTAGGGCAGGCCGAGCTGGGTGAGCGCGCCGCGGGCCCGGCTGATCGGCGCATCCGACACGGCGACCTCGGGGAAGAAGCCGTCGAGCAGGCTGCGGGTGAGTTCGTCGCGGGTGACCTCGGTGCGGATGCTGCCGCCGATCAGCTTCGAGCCACGGCTCGGCACCACCACCGGCACCGCGTCGATGCTGGCGTCGGCCAGCAGGGTTTCCTTGGCCACCCGGGAGGCGTGGGCGAGGGCGCGGGTCTGCCACGGGTCGAGGTTGGTGCCCTGGCCGGCGAGCTTGCGCGCGACGCCGTAGGCGAGGGCCAGGTCCATGTTGTCGCCGCCGAGCAGGATGTGCTCGCCGACCGCCACCCGGTGCAGCTCGAGCTGGCCGTCGCGCTCCAGCACGGCGATCAGCGACAGGTCGGTGGTGCCGCCGCCGACGTCGACCACCAGGATGATGTCGCCCTTGTTCACGCTCTTGCGCCAGCCGCCGGCGCTGTGCTGGATCCAGCTGTAGAGCGCGGCCTGGGGCTCTTCGAGCAGGGTGATGGGGCCGTAGCCGGCGGCCTTGGCGGCCTCGGCGGTGAGCTCGCGGGCGGCCGGGTCGAAGGAGGCGGGGATGGTGACGGTGACGTCCTGCTCCGCAAAGGGGGCGTCCGGGTGGGCGGCGTTCCAGGCCTCGCGCAGGTGCGAGAGGTAGCGGATCGACGCGGTGAGGGGCGAGATGCGCGCCACCTCGGGTGGCGCCTCGGCCGGCAGGATGGCCGCGCGGCGGTCGACGCCCGGGTGGCACAGCCAGCTCTTGGCGCTCGCCACCAGGCGGATCGGGGTGGCCGCGCCGCGCGTACGGGCGAACTCGCCGACGGCGAAATCCTGGCCGGCGGCCCACGGCAGGGCCAGGTCACCGGGGGCGAGCTCGCTCTCGTGGGGCAGGTAGACAAAGGAGGGCAGCAGCGGGCGCGCCTCGACGGCGCCGGGGCCGCTGAGCTGGGGGATGGACAGCACCTGCTGCACGGCCTTCTCGCCGTCGCTGGCCGTCACGTCCACATAGGAGAGGGCGCAGTGGGTGGTGCCCAGGTCGATCCCGATGGCGTAGCGGGGGGCGCTCACAGCTCCACCTCGGCCTGGGCGAGGATGGCCGCGTCGTGGCCGGCGGCGAGCTTTGGCAGGCGGGTGTCGGTGGCACGCCAGCCGCGGTGGCTGAGGGTGCCGGTGAAGGGGGCCTTGCCCACCACGTTGCCGGTGACGCGCACCGCGGCGGCGTCGAAACCTTCGGGCAGGGTGATGCGGCTGCCTTCCGCCTCGCTGCGCAGCGGCGCGAGGCTGAAGTGCTCGCGCAGCACCTTGCGGCAGCCCTCGTGCACCACGCGGGCGGCGCCGCCGATGTCGGCGTCGGAGTAGGCCTTCACGTCTTCCTCGATGAAGTCGATGAAGCGGGCCTCGCGCTGGAGCAGCCCGAGGAGCTGCAGCGCGGCCTC
>JAKLLM010000328.1 GCA_023150125.1 Zoogloea sp. | reverse complement strand
GGTTGACTGCGTTCTTCCGGCTCGTAGATCTCGCCGCCGAGCAGCTTGCGGTACTCGTTGGACTTGAAGTCGGACAGGCGGACGATGACGGGCTTCGGGTAGAAGGCCGCGGCGATGGTGGCGACGCCCTCGACCAGCTTCTCGATGAAGAACTGCTTGGGCGTGGCGTAGCCGCGGGAGCGGCGCAGGATCTCGTTGCGCAGGCTGGCCGGCACCTGGTTGATCTCGAGGATCGCCTTCGGGTGGATGCCGATCATGTTGTTGATGACGAACTCGAGGCGGGCCAGGCCGACGCCGCCGTTCGGGATCTGGGCGAACTCGAAGGCCAGCTCCGGGTTGCCGACGTTCATCATGATCTTGACCGGGATGTCCGGCAGGTTGCCGGTGTCGGTGGTGACCACTTCGAAGTCGAGCTTGCCGCGGTAAACGTAGCCGGTGTCGCCTTCGGCGCAGGAGACGGTGACTTCCTCGTTCTCGCCGAGCACCTCGGTGGCGTTGCCGCAGCCGACGATGGCCGGGATGCCCAGCTCACGGGCGATGATCGCCGCGTGGCAGGTACGGCCGCCGCGGTTGGTGACGATCGCGGAAGCGCGCTTCATCACCGGCTCCCAGTTCGGGTCGGTCATGTCGGTGACGAGCACGTCGCCGGCCTTGACGCGGTCCATCTCGGAGGCGTCCTTGACGACGCGGACCTGGCCGGCGCCGATCTTCTGGCCGATGGCGCGGCCGTGGGTGAGGGACTTGCCGTACTGCTTGAGGCGGTACTTCTCCATCACGTGGCCGGACTGCTGGCTCTTCACGGTTTCCGGGCGGGCCTGCAGGATGTACAGCTTGCCGTCGTCGCCGCTCTTGCCCCACTCGATGTCCATCGGGCGGCCGTAGTGCTGCTCGATGATCATCGCGTAGCGGCCGAGCTCGAGGACGTCGGCGTCGGTGAGCGAGTAAACGTTGCGGTCGGCCTCGGGCACGTCGACGGTGCGGGTGGACTTGCCGGCTTCCTTCTTGTCGGCAAAGACCATCTTGATCAGCTTGGAGCCGAGGTTGCGGCGGATCACCGCCGGCTTGCCCTGGGCCAGGGTGGCCTTGTGCACGTAGAACTCGTCCGGGTTCACAGCGCCCTGCACGACGGTCTCGCCCAGGCCGTAGGAGGCGGTGATGAACACCACGCCGTCGAAGCCGGATTCGGTGTCCATGGTGAACATCACGCCGGAGGCGCCGATGTCGGAGCGGACCATGCGCTGCACGCCGGCCGACAGGGCGACTTCGGCGTGGGTGAAGCCCTTGTGCACGCGGTAGGCGATGGCACGGTCGTTGTAGAGCGACGCGAAGACTTCCTTGATCGCGTGCAGGATGTTCTGGTAGCCGTGGATGTTCAGGAAGGATTCCTGCTGGCCGGCGAAGGAAGCGTCGGGCAGGTCTTCGGCGGTGGCGGAGGAACGCACCGCGAAGCTGCCGTCGCCTTCGGCGGTCAGCTGCTCGTAGGCGGACTTGATCTCGGCTTCGAGTTCGGCCGGGAAGGGGGTGTCGACGATCCACTGGCGGATCTGGGCGCCGCAGCGGGCCAGAGACACCACGTCATCCACGTCGAGGCTCTCGAGGGCGGCGCTGATGCGCTCGGCCAGGCCTTGATGGGACAGGAACTTGCGGTAAGCGTCGGCGGTGGTGGCGAAGCCGCCCGGAACGCGCACGCTGGCGGGCAGCTGGCTGATCATCTCGCCGAGGGAGGCGTTCTTGCCGCCAACCTGCTCGACGTCGCTCATGCGAAGTTCTTGGAACGGAATGACATTGCGGGCCATGGGGATCTTCCTGGGAGAAAAAGAAAAACGGCGTTGGATGTTTTTGTTCGGCGCGTATTGTAAGACCAATGCTGCTATGCCGCATGCAGGGTTTATCCTAATGCGTGGAGCCCTCCACGCCTGCCGCAGGCCCCCTGTGGCCTGCCCTCCGGGCCGGAATGGGATAAGATGCCTTATTGCCCGGCCAAGCCGGGCCAAGCGCTATCGTCCTTTCCCTGTTGGCACTTTCATGACCCAGACCCGCCCCGTTTTCTTCGTTTCAGACGGCACCGGCATCACGGCCGAGACCCTCGGCCACAGTCTTCTGGCCCAGTTCCCGGATACCCGCTTCCGCCCGCACCGGATGCCCTTCGTCGACTCCCCCGACAAGGCCCGCGACTGCGCGATGAAGATCCGCGACGCCGCCGCCGAGAGCGGCCAGCGCCCGATCGTCTTCAACACCCTGGTCGACCCCGACGCCGTGGCCGGCCTGCGCGAAGCCGACGCCCTCTTCCTCGACCTCTTCGAGAAGTTCATCGAACCCCTCGAGAACGAGCTGGGCCAGCGCTCCACCCACGCCGCAGGGCGCTTCCACGGCATTGCCGAGAGCCAGGACTACAAACGCCGCATCGAGGCGATCAACTTCACGCTGGCCCACGACGACGGTGTCTCCCATGCCGACCTGGCCGAGGCCGACGTGATCCTGGTCGGCGTGAGCCGCTCCGGCAAGACCCCGACCAGCCTCTACCTGGCGATGCAGTTCGGCATCAAGGCCGCCAACTACCCGCTGATCCCCGAAGACTTCGAGCGCAACAAGCTGCCGGTCGAGCTCACCCGTTACCGCAGCAAGCTGTTCGGCCTCACCATCGGGCCAGATCGCCTGTCGCAGATCCGCCAGGAACGCCGCCCCAACAGCCGCTACGCGTCCACCGAGAACTGCCTCTACGAGATCGAGGCCGCCCAGCGCATGATGAAGCGCGAAGGCATCAAGTGGCTGGATTCCACCGCCAAATCCATCGAAGAGATCTCCACCATCATCCTGCAGGAAGTCCGCCTCGACCCGCCCTCCTACTGATCGCGGCAGGCCGATCGCCGGCCGCCGCAGCCTGTCCAACCTTCATGACCTAAAAGGAGAGCCCCGATGAAACGCAACCGACTCGGGCGCCGCGGCGGACTGCCGCGGGACGCCGAACAGCTTCTGTGGCTCGCCAATGGTCTGGCCGATTCGAGCAGCCGGGCCGAAGACCACTTCTGGGACCAGCGCCTCGCCGACGCCGTCGACAACCTGCTGCGCTCCGAAGACGAAGACGCCCTGAACACCGCCCTCGACCACCTCTCCACCGCCAGCGCCCACGCCTACGACGAGCTCGCCGACATGATCGAGTCGCGGGCCGAAGGCGCCCTCAAGTCCGACGAACAGCACGACGTGCTGCTGATCGCCGCGCCGGTGATGGCCTGGTCGCGCTACCGCATCCCGGCCGCACCGATCGCCGCCGCCGCGATGGCCAACCTGCGCGTCCAGCTCAAGGCCCACGTGCTCGCCAAGGACGTCCGGCTGGCCCTCGCCGACTTCCTGTTCAGCCCCGACCAGCTGCCCCAGGGCTACTGCGCCACCGCCGACTTCGCCACCCACCTGGGCAAGGCCGCCGGCACCGACACCGACCTGCACATAAAAACCGACAACCTGCCCGAGACCGCCCAGTTCCTGTCCGACACCCGCTACCTGC
>JAKLLM010000327.1 GCA_023150125.1 Zoogloea sp. | reverse complement strand
AAGACATTTTTGGCCAGATCCAGGCCGATACGCGTAATCTTCACGACGGACTCCTTCTTTCTGATTGACCGGAGGTGACACTTCCCAGTCTGGCTCATCGAAGCCGTTTTAGGAGGGAGGAGTCCATCTCATTGACCTACGCCTACGCCGTGTGCATGCTCGGCTTTCCTTGTCACCCCGGCAAGCGCAATCCCGCCGCTGCCCTGGCCGCATCGCCATCCGCCTGAAACGGCGTCACCCCCAGCAGCGGCGCTGGCAGGCGCTCGGTGAGGGCTTCCAGATTCTGCTCGAAGCGCAGCATCGCCGGATCGACCTGGTTGGCGACCCAGCCGGCGAGCTGTAGCCCGCGGGCCTGGATGGCTTCGGCGGTGAGGAGGGCGTGGTTGATGCAGCCGAGGCGCATGCCCACCACCAGGATCACCGGCAGCGCGAGGTCGCGGGCGAGGTCGGCGGTGTCGTAACCATTGCCCAGGGGCACGCGGAAGCCGCCGACGCCCTCCACCAGCACCACCTCGGCCTGGGCCTTGAGCGCGGCGAACGCGGCGAGGATGGGGGCGGGTTCGATTGCCACGCCTTCCTCGGCGGCGGCGATATGGGGGGCGATGGGGCTCTTGAGGCAGTAGGGGTTGAGCAGGGCGAGGCCGGGGTCGAAGCTGCCGGCGGCGCGCAGGCGGGCGGCGTCTTCGTTGATGAGTTCGCCGGCCACGAGGTCGGCGCCGGCGGCGATGGGTTTCATGCCGACGGCCACGCGCCCCTGGGCGCGGGCGGCGTGGAGGAGGGCGCAGGTGACGAAGGTCTTGCCGATCTCGGTGTCGGTGCCGGCGATGAAGAAGGCGGTCATGGGCGTTTCTCGGCGATCAGCCAGAAGGTGTCGTAGGAGGCGGGCAGGCCGTTGGCGCTGCGGTGCTGTTCGTAGGCGGCCTGCAGCCGGGCCCAGGCGGACTTGCCCAGGGGCTTGCGGCGGGCGGCGCCGGTGTTGTGGGCGCCGAGCGTCTTGATGTCGGCGAGGAGCTGGCGCAGGTCGGGGGCCCAGGCCTGCAGGGTGGCGCGCTCGCTGGCGATCACGCTGAGGCCGGCAGCCTCGACGGCGGCGGTGATGGCCTCGGGGGGCTGGAAGGGCAGCACGTGCTCGGCGTCGTCCACCTGCCGGAAGGCCTCGCGCAGCTCATGCAGGGTGCCGGGGCCGAGGGTGGCGACCCACAGCTGGCCGCCGGGGCGCAGGCAGCGGGCGAGTTCGGGAAACGCGCGGCCGGGGGCGCACCACTGCAGCGCGTAGCTCGACCAGATGGCATCCACGCTGGCCGCGGCGAGGGGCAGGTGTTCGAGGTCGGCGCACAGGGGCCGGGCCAGGCCGGGCGGGTGGCGGCGCAGCATGGCCGGGGCGAAGTCGAGGGCCAGCAGCTCGGCGGCCGGGAAGTGCTGGTGGAGGCCGGCCAGGGCGTAGCCGGTGCCGCAGCCGGCGTCGAGGATGCGGGCGGGCTGGTGGCCGTTGCGAACAGCCAGCTGGAGCAGGCGGTCGCAGGCGGCGCGCTGCACCGAGGCGACGGCGTCGTAGCTGTCGGCGGCCTTGTCGAAGGCGGCGCGCACCGCGCGCTTGGGGGCAGGAGCTTGCATGGTCAGTGCCCGGCCCCGGTGGTCGCGGCGGCTTTGGTGGCCTCTGCTGCAAACGCGGCGATCAGCGCGGCGCAGTCGGCGGGGCGGGACAGCAGCGGGGCGTGGCCGCAGTCGGTGAACACCGACAGGCGCCCGTCGGGCAGCGCATCGGCCAGCCATTCGGCGGCGGCGGCGGGCATCAGGCGGTCTTCGGCGCCGTGGATGAGGCGCACGGGCTGGCGGACGCTGCCGATGCTGGCGCGCAGGTCGGTGTCGGCGAGGAGCTTGAGGCCGGTGGCGAGGGCGGCCCGGTGGGTGTCGACGGCGGGGGTGAGGGCGGCGTTGAGAGCCGCGGTGACATCCCGGCGGCGGCCGTCCCCCATCGCCTGCAGGGCCGTGAAACGGCGTTGGGTGGCGTCGGGGGCGGTGTCGAAGTCAGCGCGGAAGTCGGCGAGGGTGGCTTCGGGCAGCGCCGCGGGCCAGTCCGGCGCCTGCACGAAGCGCGGGGTGGCGGCAATCAGCACCAGCTTGGCCGCCTTGTGCGGGTGCTGGGCGGCGATGTGCAGCGCGAGCTGGGCGCCCAGCGACCAGCCGACCAGCACCGCCCCGTCGGGCAGCTGGGCGACGAGGGCCTCGGCCCAGGCATCGAGGTTGTCACCGGCGGGCGCAGCGCCGCCGTGGCCGGGGAGGTCGAGGGCTGTTGCCGCCGGGAGCAGGGCCTGCAGCGGCGCCCACACTTTGGACGACAGGCCCCAGCCGTGGAGCAGCACGATGGGGCGGGGGGCGGTAGTCATGGGCGGCGGGCCTCCAGGCGCTTGAGGGTGGCGACGAGGCGGTCCACCTGTTCAAAGCTGTGCGCCGCCGACAGGGTGATGCGCAGCCGCGCCGCGCCCTTGGGCACCGTCGGCGGGCGGATCGCCGGCACCCACAGGCCCTCGGCGTCGAGGGCGCGGGAGACGGCCAGGGCTTCGTGGTTGTCGCCGATCACCAGGGGCTGGATGGGGGTGTCGGAGGGCAGCAGCTGCCAGCGGGCAAGCGTGAGGCCGGCCTTGAAGCGGGCGATCAGCGCGGCCAGGTGGGCGCGGCGGGCGTCGCCTTGCTCGATGAGGTCGAGGGCGGTGAGCAGGGTTTCGGCCAGCAGCGGCGGCGCGCCGGTGGTGAAGATGTAGCTGCGGCTGGTGTTCACCAGCCATTCGATGACGCTGTGGTGGCCGGCCACAAAGGCGCCCGCCACGCCGGCGGCCTTGCCGAGGGTGCCCATCAGGATCAGCCGCGGCGAACTCAGCCCGAAGTGGGCGAGGCTGCCGCGGCCCTGGGGGCCGAGCACGCCAAAGCCGTGGGCGTCGTCCACCAGCAGCCAGGCCTGGTGGGCTTCGGCCAAGGCCAAAAGCTGGGGCAGCGGGGCGAGGTCGCCGTCCATGCTGAAGACGCTGTCGCTGACGATGAGCTTGCGCGGGGCGCTGGACGCGGCGAGGCGCGCTTCGAGGGCCGCGAGGTCGCAGTGGGGGTAGCGGATGAGCTCGGCCCGGGACAGCAGGGCGCCGTCCACCAGCGAGGCGTGGTTCACCTTGTCGGCGAAGATCGCGTCGCCGCGGCCGACGAGGGCCGGCATCACGCCGATGTTGGCCATGTAGCCGGTCGAGAAATACAGCGCGTCGTCCATGCCCACGAAGGCGGCGAGGCGGGCCTCCAGGGCCTCGTGGGCGGCGGTGTGGCCGCTGACGAGGTGCGAGGCCCCCGAGCCGACGCCCCACTTGCCCGCGGCGCGGGCGGCGGCTTCGGCCAGCGCGGGTTCGGCGGCGAGGCCCAGGTAGTCGTTGGAGCAGAAGGCCAGCACCGGCGCGCTGCGGTCGGCGAGGCCGGCCTCGGGCCGGCAGGGCGTAGTCACAATGCGGCGACGGCGGCGGAGGCCG
>JAKLLM010000326.1 GCA_023150125.1 Zoogloea sp. | reverse complement strand
GGCGCGCCTTGTCGACGCGGGTTTCGAAGCCGGTGCCTTCGAGCATCTCGACCAGGCTCTCGGTGGGGTTGTGGCCCGGGCCGAGGCTCAGCGAGCTGATGGCGGTGTCAACGCAGTCGGCGCCGGCCTCGATGGCCTTCATCAGGCTGACCAGGGTCACGCCGGTGGTGGCGTGGGTGTGGACATGCACCCGCAGCGCCTCGCCGCAGGCCTCCTTGATGCCCCGCACGATGTCGTAGGCCGGCTGCGGCTTGAGCAGCGCCGCCATGTCCTTGATGCACAAGGAGTCGCAGCCCATGTCGACCAGCCCGCGGGCCATGTCGACGAAGCCCTGCACGGTGTGCAGCGGGCTCACGGTGTAGCAGATGGTGCCCTGCGCGTGCTTGCCGTTGCGGCGCACCGCCTGCACCGAGTGGCGGATGTTGCGCAGGTCGTTGAGGGCGTCGAAGACGCGGAACACGTCCATCCCGTTCTCGGCGGCCTTGTCGACGAAGCGGTCGACCACCGAGTCTTCGTAGTGGCGGTAGCCGAGCAGGTTCTGCCCGCGCAGCAGCATCTGCAGGCGCGAGTTGGGCAGCAGGCGGCGGAAGGTGCGAAGGCGCTCCCAGGGGTCTTCGTTGAGGAAGCGGATGCAGGCGTCAAAGGTGGCGCCGCCCCAGCATTCCACCGACCAGTAGCCGGCCTGGTCGATGTCCTCGCAGGCGGGCAGCATGTCTTCAAGGGCCATGCGGGTGGCCAGCAGGCTCTGGTGGGCATCCCGCAGGGCCAGCTCGGTGATCTCGATGGTCTTGGCCATGGCTTGAATCCTTGTGTGAGGCGCACGAGGCACTTAGCGTACATCCAAATCCGGCTTGCTGCAGGGCAGCAACGCAGCTTTCTGAGCTTGATCAAAGGCCCGCGCGGAATGCGGTTCACACGGATGCAGCAGGCGGGGTTTTGTGGTCTCGCACGCGCCGCAGAGGCGCCGACCGCAGCGCAGCAAAACCCCGTCGGCGCGGCCCCCGACGAGTGCCGCAGCCGCCTCAGTTGCGGAGCCCGGCCGGGAGCGCGTGCCCCATGCCGGCCATGGCGAGCACACGCCAGACGTAGGCCCGCGTCTCGAAGCGAGGCAGCCTTTGGCGGCGACTGCCATCCGCTGCCAATCGCCGCCAAAGGCTGCCAGCGGGCTCCGGCACCCGCTGCCATAAGCCCCGCCGGTCGCCCCGCCGATCGCCCCACGCAGCCGACGCGCCAGGCTAGAGCATTGATTTATATGCAAAGAATCGCACCCCCAGCGGCTGGCACGGATATTGATACTGCGTGAGCAATCCCGCCCCACTCAACAAGGACAGCCCATGACCGCCACGCCCGCCTCCGCCTGCTGCAACGCCGGCGACGCCCCCTGCAACCCGTCCCGTCGCATGCTGCTCATCGCCACCGCCGGCGCCGGCGGCGCCCTCGCGGTGGGCGCCGCCGTGCCCTTCGTGGCCAGCCTCACCCCGTCCGAGCGGGCGCTGGCCGCCGGCGCACCGGTGGAGGTGGACATCGACAAACTGGCCCCGGGCGAGATGATGGTGGTCGAATGGCGGGGCAAGCCGGTGTGGATCCTCCACCGCACGCCGGAGATGCTGGCCGCCCTGGCCAAGGCCGAGCCCGACCTGGCCGACCCCGGCTCCGCCGAGACGTCCCAGCAGCCCGACTACGCCCGCAACACCCACCGCTCGATCAAGCCCGAATACCTGGTGGCGGTGGGCATCTGCACCCACCTGGGCTGCTCCCCGTCGAGCGCCTTCGAAGCCGGCAACCCGGCCCTCGGCGCCAGCTGGCCCGGCGGCTTCCTGTGCCCCTGCCACGGCTCCACCTTCGACTTTGCCGGCCGGGTCTTCAAGAACAAGCCGGCGCCGACCAACCTCGAGGTGCCGCCCCACAAGTACCTGAGCGAGGGGCGCCTCATCATCGGCAGCGACGACACGGCCGCCGCCTGAAGCCGGGCTACCGGGGGTCACGACATGCACCTCAACGCATCGGGCCGGCCCGACCCTGGCGCGCGCCTCCTGTCCCTTGTCACCGGCGCCCTGCTCGCGGTGCTGCTGGTGGCCCGCCCCGACATCGCCCTCGACCGCTGGGGCGTCGCCGACCCGCTGGCGGCGCTGTGGCTGCTGTGGTCGATGCTGGCCGGCCTCGCCAGCGGCACCGGCTGGCCCCTGCGCAGCCATGCCCTGCGGCGGCTGCTCTCGAGCGAGGCCTGCCTCGTCACGCTGGTGCTGGCCTTCCTGCGCCTGGCGACACACTGAGCTAACGCACGCAAGGCAGGGCCCTGGATACGCCTGCCCGAAGGATCGCACCATGTATTTCCGCCAGTTCCACGACACCACCAGCTCCGCGATGAGCTACCTGATCGCCGACTCGTCGAGCCGTGTGGCGGTCGCCATCGACCCCACGCCCGACCCCTGCCAGGGCCTCGTCCTGAAGGCCTTGCTGGCCGAGCGGGGCTTCTCGCTGGCGCTGATCCTGCTCACCCACACCCACGGCGGCGTGGCCGACGACTTTCTCGCCCACTATCCCGGCGCCGGCATCGTGGTCGGCCCGCAAGGGCCGGCGGCGTCGGTCGGGCGGCAGGCCCGCCACGGCGAGGTGCTGGGCTTCGGCGGCGAGTCGATCCGGGTGATCGCCACCCCCGGCCATACCGCCGACAGCCTGAGCTACCTGTGGCGCGACCGCCTGTTCTGCGGCGACGCGCTGGCCCTCGGCGGCTGCCCGCAGCAGACCGACGACGACGATTGCGACCCGCGCAGCATCTACGATTCGGTGGTCGACCGGCTGTTCGCCCTGCCCGCCGAGACCCTCGTCTTCCCCGGCCACGACGCCCACGGGCGCACCGTGTCGACGATAGGCGAGGAGCGCTCGCGCAACCCCTTCTTCCTGGCCCGCTCGCGGGACGCCTTCGTCACCGCCTTTCGCGGCGAGCGGGGCGCTCCCGGCCGGGTGCTCGCCAGGCAATAGCCCGGCACCGGCCCTGGCAGGCCAGCGGCCCGCGCACCCTCAGGACAAGGCCTTGATGCGGCGGTACAGCGTGCGCTCGGAGAGCCCCAGCTCGGCGGCCAGGGCCTTGCGCGAACCCCGGTAGCTGCGCAGCAGGCTGGCCAGCTCGGCATCGCTCAGCTCGCGGGGCGTTTCTGGGGCCGCCAGCCGTGGGGGCGGCGCCACGGCTGGCGCCCGGCCCGGCTCGCACAGCTCTTCGGGCAGGTGGCGGCGCTGCACGGTGTCGCCGTCGCACATCAGGCTCGCCCGCTCGAGGATGTTGCGCAGCTCGCGCACGTTGCCCGGGTAGTCGTAGGCCTGCAGGCAGGCCAGCGCGTCGGCGGCGAGTTTGAGCTTGCGCTCCGGGGCGACACGCCCGAGGAGCGCCTCGGCGAGCAGCGGGATGTCGTCCGGTCGCTCGCGCAGGGCCGGCAGGCAGATGGGGAAGGCATTCACCCGGTAGAACAGGTCCTGGCGGAAGCGGCCCTGGGCCACCAGCGCCTTGAGCGGCTGGTGGGTGGCCGAGATCAGGCG
>JAKLLM010000325.1 GCA_023150125.1 Zoogloea sp. | reverse complement strand
CGGCAGCGGCGAGCGGTCGTGGTAGTTGAGGTAATACAGGCCGACTTCGGTCTCCTCGGTGAGGCGGTAGCGGGTGCCGACGCCCCACTGCGGCGTGTTGCCGGGGTCGATGTCGTTGCCGCGCTGGCCGTAGGAACACACCGAGCGCCCGCCCACCGAGCGATAGGGCTGCAGGCAGGTGCCGCCCGGCCCGGTGGAGTCCGCGCTGCTCAGGTAGGAGCCCGGCGCCGGGGCGAGGGTGGTGTGGAAGCCGAACTGCATGTGGCCGAGCAGCGACCACTTGGGCGACATCTCGATCTGGGTGGAGATCTGGTCTTCCGGCAGCAGCTGGTCCTTGGTTTCGGTGCCGACGATGCCGGTCTTGGTGCCGTCGGCGGGGCCCTGGGCCAGGGAGATGCTGGGGAAGAACAGCGCCTCGCCCCACGACACCACGTGGCGGCCGAGGCGCACGTTGGCGCGGCGGCCTTCACCCAGCTCGAAGGTGTTGAACACGTAGGCGTCGAGCAGGCGGGTGTAGCCACCGTGGTAGCGGCGGGCGTCCGCGGTGAACTCGTCGACAGCCCCCGGCTTGTTTACCAGCCCGGTGTTGTCGTTGGTCCGGTGGTAGACGTCGTCGTAGAAGGTGGACGCCGACAGCACCAGGCCGTTCACGCCGTTGGTGACGCTGGCGTCGAGCAGCAGGCTGAGGCGGTTTGCGGTGAGGCTGCCCTTGTCGAAGTTGTTGGTGCCGTCGTTGCCGCCGGAGTAGGCCGCGATCTTGGGATCGCGGTTCTCCATGCGGGTGGACAGCGTGTAGGTGGAGTTGACCCGCCAGTCGAGCTTGTAACCGTTGTCGAGCTCGATGGGCTCGCCGGCCAGGGCCGGTGCGGTGACGCCGGCGCCCAGCAGGGCCAGCGCCAGAGGGCGAAGCGCGGTGTGCATTTTCATTTTGCTTGTCTCCCTGAGGTGCGCTGGGTCAGTTGCCGGCGGAACGCAAGGCAGCCGGGGTGAACTGTTCGGCGTTCATGTCGCCCTTGTTGAGGATCGGGCCGATGTCCCGCTCCTGGAACAGGTTGTAGGCCACGTAGCTGCCCGAGTTGAGGTCGTGGTAGAAGCTGGTGCCGGCATGCCAGGCGTTCAGGTCGAAGGCGTAGTAGTAGTTGATCACCGCGTGCTGCCACAGCTGGCCGCGGGTGTCGTAGTAGTCGCTGGCCACGGCGTGCCAGGTGTCCTCGTCGATGAACATCACGCGCTTGCCGAAGGGGTGGCGGAAGCCGTCCTTGAGCTTGCCCTCGAGCACCCACACTCGGCGCAGCTCGTAGCGCTGCATGTCGGGGTTGGGGTGGCCGGGCTTGAGGAGGTCGGCGTACTTCAGGCCCTTCTCATGCACCTTGTAGGCGTTGGCGGGGATGTACATCTCGCGCTTGCCGTGCAGCGACCACTCGTAGCGGTCCGGCGCGCCGTTCATCAGGCGGTCCTGGTCGATGGTGAGCTTGCCGCCCGAACCGGCCAGCGGGGTATCGTAGCCGTACTGCGGCAGCTGGCGCACGCGGCGGGTGCCCGGGTCGTAGTTCCAGGCCAGGCGCTTGCCCTTGGCAAAGTTCACCGGCTCGACCGAGGTGGTCATGCTGCCCTTGTCGCGCTCGGGCAGCAGGGTGCCGGTCATGGCGTAGGCCATGGTGCCTTCCATCGGCTTGCCCAGGTTCTCCGGCGAGGTGACCACGCTCAGGCTCTTGTTGGACTGGCGGCCCCAGGTGACGACGCCCTTCGAGTTCACGTCGGCGATGTCGCGGGCCAGGTTGTTCTCGGTGAAGGCGCGGTACGGGAAGTTGTGGTTGGCCAGCACTTCCATCGCGGTCTTGGGGATCGGGAACGGGACGGCGCCCATCACCCCGGTGAAGCCGAAGCCGTTGTCGATGAGCTCGGCCTCGCGGGCGTTCTTCTTGGCGAGGTCACAGATCTTGTCGGGGTAGCGGAACTCGCGGCGGCCCTGGTAGACCGGGATCTTGTAAGTGTTGGGGAAGCGGGCCAGCAGCGCCTTCTGGCCGTCGCTGAGGCGCGCGGCGTACTGGGCGGCGTTGGCCTGGGTGATCACGAACAGCGGCTTGTCGGCGGCAAACGGGTCCACCGGATGCTGGCCGACATGGGGCGTGTACTTGATGCCGGGAGGCGTTCCCAGCCATTTGCCGGAGAAGGCCGGAATGGTGCCGTCCTTGTTGGCGCCGGCTTCGGCGCCGACACAGGTCAGTTCCTTGCCGAGTTTGGCGGCGTCAGCCTCTGTCGCCTTGGCGCTGACGTTTGCGGCAGCGAGCGACAGGGCCAGGGTCGTGATTACGGGGGCCCATGGCTGGGTTTTCTTCATTTGGGAGTCTCCTTCCGGGTGCGAATGGCTTCTTGAGCGGAATGGTTGTTGTGCAGATGAATTGCCTGGGCAGGCGGGTGAGGCGCCCTCGCTTCATCTGCGGCCATTCTTCGTGGAAGCCGCAAGCCGATCATCGTCCGAGAGGACTAGCCGGCCCCCTTGCGGGGTCGGCGGAAACCCCCGGCCAAACGAACGCCGCCCCACGGGCCCCCGCCCAAGCGGGAGGCCTCGTGGGGCGGCGTTGATCCAGCCGGCCGGCGCAGCGGCCTACACGCTGTCCGCCAGGCACTCCCGTTTCAGGTCGCCCTTCAGCAGCTTGCCGGCGGGGTTGCGGGGCAGCGCATCCTGGCGGATGAAGATGCGCGCCGGCACCTTGTAGCCGGCCAGGTGGGCGGCCACGTGGGCCTGCAGTTCGGCCTCGCTCACACGGCGCCCTTCGCGCACCACCACGGCGGCGGCCACCGCCTCGCCGGTGCCCTCGTCGGGCATCGCAAACACCGCCGCCTCTTCGAGGTCCGGGTGCTGCAGCAGGCACGACTCCACCTCGGCGGCGGCGATCTTCTCGCCGGAGCGGTTGATGACGTCCTTGATCCGGTCCACCACATACAGCAGGCCCTCGTCGCTCACGTAGCCCACGTCGCCGGTGTGGAACCAGCCGCCGCGCATGGCCTCGGCGGTGGCCACCGGGTCGTTCCAGTAGCCCTCCATCACCGTCACGCCGCGCAGGCAGATCTCGCCCATGCTGCCTTCGGGCAGGGTGTTGCCGTCGGCGTCCATGATGCACAGGTCGACGATCGGCGAGATCAGCCCCGACGAACGCGGCGCGTGGCGGAACACCGAGCCGGAAGCCGCCGACGCCACCCCGTTGCTCTCGGTGAGGCCGAAGCCGATGCCGGACATGTCGCCCTGGGGGCGGCCGAGGACTTCGTCGATGGCGCGCTGGGGCAGGCCGGCACCGCCGAAGCCCAGGCCCGCCAGGCTGCCGGTGACGGCCGGGTCGTCGAAGCGGGGCTCGGAGAGCAGCTGCAGCACCATAGCCGGCGCACCGTTGAACTGCGTCACCTTGTTCTCGGCGATCAGGTCGAGGGCGGTGGCCGGGTCCCAGCGGTGGGTGAACAGCAGGCGGCGGCCGTTGCGCAGGGCGTTGAGCAGCTGGGCGTGCAGGCCGCTCACATGGAACAGCGGCACCGCGGTGA
>JAKLLM010000324.1 GCA_023150125.1 Zoogloea sp. | reverse complement strand
TCGGCCACGCGCTGGTAGAGCAGCCGGGCCTGGCCGATGAGGTCGAGGCTGACGTTGGCGAGCGCCAGGTCTTCTTCGAGGATGGGGCCGTGGCCGCACCATTCGGCGTTGCGCTGGCCAAGCACCACGGCGTTGTCGGCCAGGTGCAGCAGGTAGTCGATGGGGGTGCTCATCACATGTGCCCCACTTCTTCGGGGATTTCGTAGAAGGTCGGGTGGCGGTAGATCTTGTCGGCTGCCGGGTCGAACAGCTCGCCCTTGTCGTCGGGGTTGCTGGCGGTGATCGAGGCGGACGGCACGACCCAGATGCTCACGCCTTCCTGGCGGCGGGTGTACACGTCACGCGCCATGTGCAGCGCCTGGGCCGCGTCGGCGGCGTGCAGGCTGCCGCAGTGCTTGTGCTCGAGGCCCTGCTTGCTGCGGACGAAGACTTCCCAGAGGGGCCATTCCTTGAGTGCGGGGGTGGTCATGCTGCCTCCTTTTGTGCGCGTTGCTGTTGTTTGCGGGTGTAGGCCAGGGCGGCGTCGCGCACCCACTGGCCGTCGTTGTGGGCCTTGACCCGGGTGGACAGGCGCTCCTTGTTGCAGGGGCCGTTGCCTTCGACGGTGTTCCAGAACTCGGCCCAGTCGATCTGGCCGTAGTCGTAGTGCTGGCGCGCCTCGTTCCACTTGAGGTCGGGGTCGGGCAGCGTGATGCCGAGCACCTGGGCCTGGGGCACGGTGGCGTCGACGAACTTCTGGCGCAGGTCGTCGTTGCTGATGCGCTTGATGCCCCAGCGCATGCCCTGGGCGCTGTTGGGGCTGTCGGCATCCGGCGGCCCGAACATGGCGAGACACTTCCACCACCAGCGGTTCACCGCGTCCTGCACCATGGCCTTCTGGGCCTCGGTGCCCTGCATCATCACCAGCAGGGCCTCGTAGCCCTGGCGCTGGTGGAAGGATTCCTCCTTGCACACCCGCACCATGGCCCGGGCGTAGGGGCCATAGGAGCAGCGGCACAGGGGGATCTGGTTCATGATCGCGGCGCCGTCCACCAGCCAGCCGATCACGCCCACGTCGGCCCAGGTGAGGGTCGGGTAGTTGAAGATCGAGCTGTACTTGGCGCGGCCGCTGTGCAGGCCCTCGAGCATCTGGTCGCGGCTGGTACCGAGGGTCTCGGCGGCGGAATACAGGTAGAGCCCGTGGCCGCCCTCGTCCTGCACCTTGGCGATAAGGATCGCCTTGCGCTTGAGGCTGGGCGCGCGGGAGATCCAGTTGCCCTCGGGCAGCATGCCGACGATCTCGCTGTGGGCGTGCTGGCTGATCTGGCGCACGAGGGTCTTGCGGTAGGCCTCGGGCATCCAGTCCTGGGGTTCGATGCGGCCGTCGGCGTCGATGCGGGCATCGAAGGCGGCCATCAGCTGGGGGTTCTCGGTGGAGAGCGTCGGCGCGGCGGGCTTCTGCCCGGGCGCGTCGGCTACGCTGAACGACTGGGTGTACATGGATCGTCTCCTCTTGGTTTGGTCTGCCGCGGCTCAGGCGAGCCAGGCAGGCGGGCGTTTGTCGAGAAAGGCGGCAATGCCGTCGCGGGCCTCGTCGGTGGCCCGGCGGCGGGCGATGCGCTGGGCGGTCTCCTCGCTCACCGCGTCGTCGATGGGCCGGCCATTGACGGCGGCGATGAGGTCCTTGGCGGCCTTCTGGGCGTCGGGGGCGCAGCTGGCGAGCTGCTCGGCCAGGCGCGCCACGGCGGCGTCGAGCCCGGCCGCCGGCACCACTTCGCCCACCAGGCCCATCGCCAGGGCCCGGGCGGCGTCGAAGCGCTCGGCGCTCTGGAAGATGCGCAGGGCGTTGCGCGGGCCGACGGCGCGCAGCACGAAGGGGCTGATCACCGCCGGGATGATTCCGAACTTCACCTCGGAGGTGGAAAACTGGGCGTCGTCGGCGGCGATCGCCATGTCGCAGGCGGCGGTGAGGCCGGTGCCACCGCCCAGCGCCGCGCCCTGCACGCGGGCGATGGTCGGCTTGCCCATCCCCGAGAGCGCCCGCAGCATGCCGGCGAAGCGGCGTGCGTCGGCGAGGTTCTCGGCCTCGCCGAAGCCGGCGGCGCGGCGCATCCAGTTGAGGTCGGCGCCTGCCGAGAAGTGCCGCCCGCGCCCGCCCAGCACCACCACGCGCACGCCGGGGTCGGCGTCGAGCAGGCGGCAGGCGGCGTGGATCTCGTCGATGAGCTGCTCGTCGAAGGCGTTGAACACCGCCGGGCGGTTCATCCAGATCGTCGCGACGCGCCCGCTGTGTTCGATCTCGAGGGTTTCAAAGCTGTGTGCCATGGGAGCTCCCGCGGGGGCCGGACTGCTGCGGCCGGCCCCGTGCGTCGATTACTGGGAGATCGTCCAGTCGCCGCCCTTGACTTCGAGCATGCGGAACGAGGACAGGTCGAGGCCCATGTGGTCGGTGGGCGACATGTTGAACTTGCCGCTGGTGCCGACGAAGCCCTTGGTGGCCTCGATGGCGTCGCGCACCTTGGCCTTGTCGGTGCCGCCGGCACGCTTGATGGCGTCGACCGCGATCATCAGGCCGTCGTAGGCGTAGCCGCCGAAGGTGGACACGTCCTGCTTGTAGCGCTCCTTGTAGGCCTTGTCGTAGGCGGTGACGACGGGCTTCTGCGGGTCGTTGGCGGGCAGCTTCTCGGGGATCAGCTGGGCCGGCGACGGCAGGCGCACGCCTTCGGCAGCCGGGCCGGCGAGCTTCAGGAACTCGTCCGAGGCCACGCCGTGGGACTGGTACAGGGGCAGCGTGATGCCGAGCTGCTTGTAGTTCTTGGTGACGATGGCCGGGCCCTGGCCGAGGCCGAACACGAACACGGCCTGCACGCCGGCGGTGTTCTTGATCTTGGTGAGCTGCGGGCTCATGTCGGTGTCCTTCGGCCCGTAGGTCTCGTTGGCGACCAGGGTGATGCCGTACTTGCCGGCGACGGCCTCGGTCTCCTTCTTGCCGGACTGGCCGAAACCGCTGGTCTCGGAGAGCAGCGCCACCTTGCTGATGCCGCGCTTCTTCATGTCCTCGAACACCTTCTCGGCGGCCATGCGATCGGTGTGGGGCGTCTTGAAGACCCACTTCTTCACGGGCTCGACGATCACCACCGCACCGGCCAGCGAGATGAAGGGCACGCCGGCGCGCTCGACCAGCGGCACCGCCGACATGGTCGAGCCGGTGGTGGTGCCGCCGACGATGAGGTCGACCTTGTCGTCGTCGATGAGGCGCTTGGCGAAGCCGTTGGCCTTGTTGGCGTCGCTGCCGTCGTCGTAGTGCACCAGCTGGAGCTGGCGGCCGAGCACGCCGCCCTTCTTGTTGATGTCTTCCACGTAGAGCTGGAGGGTCTTCAGCTCCGGGTCGCCGAGGAAGGCGGCCGGGCCGGTGACCGACAGGATCGAACCGACCTTGATCGGCTCGGAGGCGATGGCGCCGAGGCTGCCCAGGGCCAGCGCGGCGCCGGCGAGGATGGTCTTGAAGGTTTTTTTCATGGTCTTTTGTCTCCTTTGGTGGTGTTGCTCAAACGCGCTCGATGATCATCGCGATGCCCTGCCCCACCCCGATGC
>JAKLLM010000323.1 GCA_023150125.1 Zoogloea sp. | reverse complement strand
CTGGCCTTTGCCAGCCTGTCGGAATTCTGGCCGCTGCTCCTGGTTGCATTTGTGGGCACCCTGAATCCGAGCTCAGGGGATGTCAGCGTTTTCCTGCCGCTCGAGCACGCTCGACTGGCAGAGTCTGGCCAGGGTATGGCTCGCACCGCTTTGTTTGCGCGCTATTCCTTGCTGGGCGCCTTGTTTGCCGCCCTGGGCGCGTTGGCTTCCGGAATTCCCCAGCTATTGACCGTGAACCTGGGCGTCGAACAATTGAGCGCCTTCAGGGCGATGTTCTGGTGCTACGGGCTGGTCGGCGCGGTGGTATGGCTGCTGTATCGGAGGATGCCGTTGCCACACCATGAACTTGAGGCGCCTGCATCCCAGCCGCTCGGCGAATCGAAAGGCGTTGTTGTCCGCTTGGCGCTGCTGTTCTCCCTGGACTCCTTTGCGGGCGGGTTGGCCATCAATGCCCTGATGGCGCTGTGGTTCTTTCAACGCTTCGACCTGTCACTACTTGCTGCCGGCAGCTTTTTTTTCTGGGCGGGATTGTTGTCAGCCGTGTCGCAGCTCATCGCGCCGAAGGTGGCCGCACGCATCGGCCTGGTGAATACGATGGTGTTCACCCATATCCCAGCCAGCATCTGCCTCATCGTGGCCGCGTTTGCACCCAGTCTCGAACTCGCGTTTGCCTTGCTCTTCGTCAGGGCGTTGCTGTCGCAGATGGATGTGCCGGTGCGCAGCGCCTTCGTGATGGAGGTCGTGACACCCGGGGAGCGTGCGGCAGCAGCAAGCTTCACCGCCGTCCCCCGCAGTTTGGCGTCTGCTATCAGCCCGACTATCGGTGGTGCGATGTTTGCCGCGGGTTGGCTTGCCGCACCGTTGGTTGCCTGCGGGGTCTTGAAGATTAGCTACGACCTGATGCTTTGGAAGGCTTTTCGAAAGCATGACGAAGGAGCATGAGGTTCGGCAGTCGGAATTTTCAATGGCTGCAATATGCACTGAAGCCGATGTTTCCTAATCGGGGCCCGAATATCCGAGATGGTCGAAACCTTCTGGTATGCCTGTTAGCATCTGAAGCGTCTTTGACGCCCATGTTAGAGGTCGGCCAAAAATGATGCATTACAGTCGCACTTTTAAGCTGGTCGGCGCCAATCACAAGGTGTGCGTCGAGGCCTTCCACGACCCCAAGGTGCCCGGTGTCACCTGCCACGTGAGCCAGGCCCGCACCGGCGGCGTGTCGGGCAGCCTGGGCCTGGCCCAGGACCCGTCCCAGTTCTCGCTGGCCTGCCGCCAGACCGGCCCGATCACCCTGCCCGCCAAGCTCCCCGAGAGCGAGACGGTGTTCACCGAGGACACCTCGGTGCTGTTCAAGGAAACCCGCATCGTGCGCATGTGGGACGCCGCCAACCAGACGCTGATCTACCTGGCGATCAGCCGCAAGCTGATCGAGGGCGCGCCGATGAACAGCATCTCGACGGTGCCGGTGATGCCCTGGGGCGGCAGGTAAGCGCCATGCCGCGGTGGTGGATCAAGCTGCCTGGTGCCGGGGAGCTCGAGAAGCTCGCGTCGCCAACAACACCGAGTTGATCCGCCACGGCATCCGCCGCCGCATCGCCGCCGTCTGAGCCGCGGCAAGGCTCTCACGGGTGGGCGGCCCGCCTTTCCTCGTGGATGAGGGCCTGCAGCAGGGCCATTCCACCGACCATCACCACCGCCGTGACGATCAGCGCACCCTGGTAGCTGCCCGTGGCGGTGGCGATGTAGCCCGCCATCGCCGGCGCGACGATCTGCGCCACGCCGTAGCTCAGGGTCATCTTGGCCATCGCCTTGGCCGGGTTGGCCGGGAAGTGGCGCCCGACGATGGTGAGGGTGAGGCTCACGATGCCGACGAAGGTCGCGCCGAACAGCAGCGCCCCCACCACATTGAGCGCGGCGCTGTCGGTGAACGCCGGCAGGACGATCGACACGACCTGCAGGCCATAGGCGATCATCAAGGCCTGTATCCGCCCGATCGAGTGGGCAACACGGTCCCACACGAAGGCCGACGGCGCGGCGGCGAGCCCGACGATGACCCACACCCAGCTTCCCTTGCCGGCGAGCAGGGGCAGCTTGACGAGAATCGCGACGATGAAGGTTGCGCTGGTGACGAAGCCGAAGCCTGCGCAGAAGTAGGACGCGATCATCAGCCACATCCAGCGCCGGGTGGGGGCGGTCAGGGTGGGTGCCGCCGAGGCAGCCGCCACCTGGACGCTCACCGGCGCGGGCAGCCACCACCAGGCCGGCACAAAGAACACCAGGCCGAGAGCCCCCAGGCCCAGCCATTGCGCGTCCCAGGCCAGCCATTCGGCCATGCTCCCCACCGCGATGCCGGACACCGCGATGCCGAGCCCGATGCCCATGAAGTGCAAGCCCAGCTCGGGGCGATGGCCGCGGCGGATCAGCCAGTTGAGCACCAGGCCGGAGGCCATCAGCAGCCCCGCCGTGCTCGAAAGGCCGGCCACGAAGCGCAACCCGCCCCACAGCAGCACGTTGTCGGTCAGCCCCATCGCGGCGGTGCTCAGCACGCCGATGACGAGGCCGATCCGGTACAGCACGAACTTGCGGCCCAGGTCGCTGATCGAGGCGGCCAGCAGCGCCCCGGACATGTAGCCCGCGTAGTTGATGGTGGCCAGCCAGCCGCCCGCCAGGTGCGACAGGCCGGCCTGGTCGCGCATGATGGGCAGCATCGGGGTGTAGGCAAAGCGCGCCAGCCCCACGGTGAGGATGAGCGCGCAGATGCCGGCGAAGATGACGCGATGGCGTTCATCCGGCCCGGCCTTGGCGGGGATTGTCGCTGCTGTATTCATGAAGACCTCACACCTGGATGAATCGGACGGGATTGGGGGCCTGGCCCGCAGCCGGGCCTGGACGTTTGCACGCTTGAACCGCCTTGAGCTGGGCGCCTGGGCGCCTGACGCGGGAAGGGCTGCGGGCGGCCCATCGGTGCCCGCCCTTCATGCCTGAAATCTGATCGCGAGCATTTCCCCCGTCGCGCAGAGCTCATCCCCGGCCTGGAGGGACAGGTCGACCCACACCTTGCGGCCGTCGATGCTGCGCAGCCGGCCCTTGATGAGGAGCTCGACGCCCATCGGCGTCGGACGGCGAAAATCCACCTTGAGGGACGCCGTCACGTAGCGCACGGGCTCGTCGCCCTCCCCCATCTCGCGGCCCCATCCACGGTAGGTGAATGCGGCCGCCGAGGCGGCACCATGGCAGTCGAGCAGCGAGGCGATCAGCCCGCCATAGACATTGTCCGGGACGCCGCCGCTGTATTCGCGGCCCGGCGTGAACCGGGCGATCGTGTCGTCGCCGTCCCAGTGGCTCTTCAGGTGGTGCCCGTGCGGGTTGTTTCGCCCGCAACCGTAGCAATGGCTGAAGTTGTCGGCGTAGAAATCCTGAAAGGCCTTGCTCATGGTGCCTCCTAGATGCCGGGGTGACGCTCAGCGGCCCAGGGCGTAGAACTCTGCGTTGGGGCGCATGCTCGTCACGTTGGCGAGGCGGTTCGACATGCCGAAGAAGGCCGAAATGCCGGCGATGTCCCAGGCGTCGTCCTCGCTGA